>NZ_JAAXKY010000139.1 GCF_012911925.1 Pseudonocardia xinjiangensis
AATCCTTGTGCCCGAAGTGCGCGTAGTACCGCATCACGTGCCAGATCAGCGGCCGCGGCCCCACCGGATGCATCGGCTTCGGCAGATCCGAGACCCCGTCCCGCATCCGCATCCCGTAACCACCGCAGAACAGCACGACCTTCACGCGACCACCTCGAGCGCCGGAATCGGGAAGACCAGCCGCCCGCCCCACTCGCGGACGTAGGACAGCTGCTCGATGAGCTCGTCGCGCAGGTTCCACGGCAGGATCAGGACGTAGTCCGGCCGGTCCTTCGCGATCTGTTCCGGCGGGAGCACCGGAATCCGCGTGCCGGGCGTGAACCGCCCGTGCTTGTACGGGTTGCGATCCACCGTGTACGCCAGCAGGTCGGGGCGGATGCCGCAGTAGTTCAGCAGCGTGTTGCCCTTGCCGGGCGCCCCGTAGCCGACCACCGTCTTGCCGGCCCGGCGCGCCTCGATGAGGAACGCGACGAGGTCGTCGCGCACCCGCGACACCGCTACGGCGAAGCCGTCGTGGCCCTCGGGCGTGTGCAGCCCCGCGGCCTCCTCGGCGGCGAGCACGGCACGCACCCGCTCGGAGGGCTCACCGGCGATCTCGCTGGGCCGGGCCCACATCCGGATCGAGCCGCCGTGGGTGTCGAGCAGCTCGACATCGACGAGGGTCAGGCCGCCCGACGCGAGCGCGCGCTGCCCGGTGAGCAGCGTGTAGTACTGGAAGTGCTCGTGGTAGATCGTGTCGAACTGGGTGCGCTCCACCAGTGTCAGCAGGTGCTGCACCTCGATCGAGACCCAGCCGTCGTCGGCCACCATCGCCCGCAGCCCCTGGGTGAACCCGACGACGTCGGGGATGTGGGCGTAGACGTTGTTCAGGCAGACGAGGTCGGCCCCACCGTGCTCGGCGCGCACGGCCGCGCCGGTCTCCGGGGTGAGGAACGCCGTGAGGGTCGGCACCCCCTTCTCGCGGGCCGCCTCCCCCACGTTGACCGACGGCTCGACGCCCAGGCAGCGGATGCCCCGCTCGACCACGTGCTGGAGCAGGTAGCCGTCGTTGCTCGCCACCTCGACGACGAACGAGTCGGGCCCGAGACCCAGCCGCTCGACGGAGTCGTCGACGAAGCGCTTCGCGTGCTGCACCCAGGAGCTGGAGAACGACGAGAAGTAGGCGTACTCGGTGAAGGTCTCCTCCGGCGTGATCAGCGGAGGTAGCTGCGCGAGCAGGCACTGGTTGCACACCCGCACGTGCAGCGGGTAGGTGACCTCGGGACGCTCCGCCGCATCGGCCGTGAGGAACAGCTCGCACGGCGGGGTGGCGCCGAGGTCGAGGAAGCTCCTGAGCTCCGCGGATCCGCAGAGCCGGCAGGTGATCAGCGGGGCTGCCGGGGGCGCGTCACCCGCCTGGATCGCGTTCTCGGTCAGCACTGCGGCGCCCCCCCGATCGTGTCGCGCCGGCGACCGTTCTCCAGTCTGCGCACGGGGTCAGTGTTCCACGAACAGCCCTGCCCTCCCCCGGGGGTGGGTCACCCGCGTGGGCCAGCGCAGGCGCCGCCACCCCAGGAACGGGCCCCCTCCGGAGGGGTGGTCAGGGCGTCGCCGCCTCCTGGCTGCTGAGCCGGGCGAGCCGCTTCGGGGTGGGCCAGCGCACGTCGTACGCCCAGCCGAGCTTCTCGAAGATCCAGATCAGCCGGGCGGAGATGTCGATCTGGCCGGGCAGGACGCCGTGCCGCGCGCACGTCGGGTCGGCGTGGTGCAGGTTGTGCCACGACTCGCCCATGGACAGCACCGCGAGCGGCCAGAAGTTGCGCGACCTGTCCCGCGAGCGGAACGGGCGCTTGCCGATCATGTGGCAGATCGAGTTGATCGACCAGGTGACATGGTTGGAGAGCGCGAGGCGCACCAGGCCGCCCCAGAAGAACCCGGTGAGCACCCCGACCCACGACCACGAGATGAGCCCTCCGAGCACGGCGGGCAGCAGCAGGCTCACCGCCACCCAGATCCCGAACGTGCGGCTGACCCTGACGATCGCCCGGTCGGCGAGCAGGTCGGGGATGAACCGCCGGTGGTTGGTCTCGTTGCGGTCGAAGAACCAGGTCATGTGGGCGTGCAGGAAGCCCTTGGCCACGGCCGCGGGCGACGTGCCGAACAGCCACGGAGAGTGCGGATCGCCCTCGCGGTCGGAGAAGGCGTGGTGGCGGCGGTGGTCGGCCACCCAGTTCAGGACGTTGCCCTGCACGGCCAGCGAACCGGTGATCGCCAGCGCGACCCGCAGCCACGGCTTGGCCTTGAACGACTTGTGCGTGAAGTGGCGGTGGAAGCCCACCGTGACGCCCAGCACCGCGGGGACGTAGAACACGCCGAGGAGGACGAGATCGTGCCAGTCCACGCCCCAGCCCCAGGCCAGGGGGACGGCCGCCGCGAGCGCGACCATCGGCATCGCGACGAACACGTAGATCATCGAGTGCTGGAACGCGGTACGCCGGCCGGAGATCACCGGGTTGGGGTCCGATATCGGCCGACCGGCGTCGGCATCCTCGACGGTGGCGGTCATGGGGCTCCTCGCGGCTGGGGGTTCAGGGGGGTGACGGCCGGACCGACCCGCGACGGACCGCGGACCACATCCCGTCCCGGAGGCTAGGTGATCGGGACCGACCACACAGCCCCCGCAACGGGAACAACAGGCGAATCGCCCGGTTCGCCACGCCCTCCCCCGCATACCCGGCCACGGTCCGGCGCAACCCCGTTCCCGCTGCGTGACAGGATGAAGGTCTGTCCGCCGTGGTGTAACGGCAGCACCTCGGATTTTGGTTCCGATGGTCCAGGTTCGAATCCTGGCGGCGGAGCAGCAGGTCAAGGCCCCCATGGCGATTCATACCGGCATCGGCCGGACGCGCCGCGCCTGCGGTGGCCGCCCGGCGGGACCTGCCCGGAGCCGGGACGACCAGGGCGGCGACCTGACACCGGAGCGGTTTTCGTCACACCGATGAAATCCGGGCGTCACGGTCCGCGCGAAACACGACCAACCGGAGCCGGGAGGCCCGGTACGGTACCGACCGGCGCAGATGCTGTTCCCGGGAGGATCTCGTGAGCGAGGACCGGTACGTCCTGCGCCCGATCGGCCGCGTCGAGTCGCCCCTCGACGACCGCGATGCCGCCCCGAAGCAGGGCACCGAGGGCTCGCCCGTCGCCCGGCTGGTCCTCGACGCCGCCGTGGCCGACGGGATGCGCGACCTCCGGGTCGGTGCCGAGATCATCGTGGTGACGTGGCTCGACCGCGCGCGGCGCGACGTGCTCGCCGTCCATCCCCGCGACGACCGGAGCAACCCCGAGCGAGGGGTGTTCAGCACCCGCTCCGCCGATCGGCCGAACCCCATCGGTTTGCACCGCGTGACGATCAGCGCGATCACCGGCTCGACCATCGAGGTGCACGACCTCGAGGCACTCGACGGCACTCCGGTCCTCGACCTCAAACCGGTGCTCCACCCCTTCGACCGCTGAGCCGGGCGGCCGGAGACGACTCCGGGGCGGCCCCGCCTCAGCAGGACCGCCCCGGGTCGTCGATCAGTTACTGGTGTTCGGTCGGCAAGCTCCGCTGAACTCCGTTGTTCGCTCCGCAAGCTCCGCTCAGCCGCGGATGCTCGCTTCGCGAGCCTCCGCTAGCGCCCGTTCGGCGGCTGTGGCGGCGGCTCGGGCGGACGCCCGTTCCCCGTGCACCTCATGCTTTCCCCTGTTCGTCGTTCCCCCTCGGATCCCGCGGGTTCGCGGGATCCCCGATCACTCCAGACCGGCGTCCAGAGTGATCGTCGTGCCGGCCAGCGCCTTACTGACCGGGCAACCTTCCTTGGCCGCCTGAGCGGCCTTCTCGAACCCCTCCGCGTCGAGGCCTTCGACCTCGCCGCGGACGGTGAGTGTGATGCCCGTGATCGCGAACCCGCCCTTGGGGTCCGGTCCGAGGGTCACGGCGGCGGTGACGTCCAGCGACTGCGGAGTGCCGCCCGCCTGGGCGATGAGCGCGGACAGCTGCATCGCGTAGCAGGACGAGTGCGCTGCCGCGATGAGCTCTTCCGGGCTGGTGGTGCCGCCCGCCTCGTCCGCCGTCCGCTTCGGGAAGCTGACGTCGTACGTGCCGACACCGCTGCTCGTGAGCTCGACCTGGCCGGCTCCCTGTTCCAGGGTGCCGTTCCAGGCCGTGCGGGCGGTGCGAGTGGGCATCTGAGCCTCCGGAGAGCGGGTTGTGATCTTCCGTCTGGCACAACCCCTGAGACAGGGAAACCGTTCACCTGGGAGCGTTCTCTGAGACGACCGGTGGCGGATCGACGGCGAACGGTCTGTCCGCGATCGGGGAGTCACCACCTCCGGGGTTGCTTCGCCAGGAAGTCGTCGAACATCGGGACGCCGTTACGCGGATCGAAGATCCGGTGCCGGCCACGGCGGCGGGTCCGCATGGGGACGGACGGCATCGGTGCAGGTGACGGAGTCGGCCCAGTGGGACTTACGGCGCGGTACCTGCGGACCCCGTAGGATTTCCGGGTCCCCGACGCCGACATCGGAGCGTTCCTACGCGCCGGTACGGCCTCGCCGTCCGCTCGCCGAGCTGACCACGAGCAGTAGAACCAGGGAGTGGGCTCCATGGTCGACAGTCACGAGCCCGGATACGCCGGTGACGCCGCACCCGTGCGGCCGGCCGCCGCGATCGTGCTGGCCGCGGGCGAGGGCACCCGGATGCGCTCGGCACTGCCGAAGGTGCTGCACGCGATCGCCGGCCGCAGCCTCCTCGGCCACGCCGTGCACGCGGTGGCCGCACTGCGGCCCGAGCACCTCGTCGTGGTTGTCGGCCACGGCCGCCGCCAGGTCGGTGACGCCGTCGCCGCACTCGGTGACGAGCTGGCCAGGCCGGTGCTCGCGGCCGTGCAGGAGCAGCGGCTCGGCACCGGGCACGCCGTCCGGTGCGCGCTGGACGTCGTGCCCGCCACGATCACCGGCCCCGTCCTCGTCACCTATGGCGACGTCCCCCTGCTCGAACCGGAGACCCTCGGCGCGCTGCTCGGCGCCCACGCCCGCTCCGGGGCCGCGCTCACGCTGCTCACCACCGAGCTCACCGACCCCACCGGGTACGGCCGCGTGCTGCGCGAGTCGGACGGCACCGTCACCCGGATCGTCGAGGAGGCCGACGCCTCGCCGGAACAGCGGGCCGTCACCGAGGTCAACTCCGGGGTGTACGCGTTCGACGCCAAGTACCTCATGGCCGCGATCAGCAGGCTGCGCACCACCAACAGCCAGAGTGAGCTGTACCTCACCGACCTCGTCAAGATCGCCCACGACGACGACGTCGACGTGCGCGCCGTCCGGTGCACCGACGGGTGGCAGGTGCGCGGCGTCAACGACCAGGTCCAGCTCGCCGCCATCCGCGCCGAGCTGAACCGGCGGCTGCTCGAGCGCTGGATGCGCAGCGGCGTCACCGTCGTCGACCCGAACACCACCTGGACCGACGTCCAGGTCCGGCTGGCGCCCGACGTCGTGCTGCACCCGGGCACCCAGCTGCACGGCGCCACCTCCGTCGCGGGCGGAGCAGAGGTCGGCCCCGACACCACGCTCACCGACTGCGAGATCGGCGAAGGCGCCAGCGTCATCCGGGTGCACGGCACCGGCGCCAGCATCGGGGCGGGCGCGTCGGTCGGGCCGTTCGCCTACCTGCGTCCGGGAGCCCGGCTCGGTGAGCGCGGCAAGATCGGCACGTTCGTCGAGGTCAAGAACGCCGACATCGGGGCGGGCAGCAAGGTGCCGCACCTCAGCTACGTCGGGGACGCCACGATCGGCGAGTACAGCAACATCGGCGCGTCCTCGGTGTTCGTCAACTACGACGGCGTGCGCAAGCAGCGCAGCGTCGTCGGCTCGCACGTCAAGACCGGCTCGGACAACACCTTCGTCGCCCCGGTGCAGATCGGTGACGGTGCCTACACGGGCGCCGGCACCGTCGTCCGCGAGGACGTCCCACCGGGGGCGCTCGCGGTATCGGCGGGAGCACAGCGCACGATCGAGGGATGGGTCGAGAAGAAACGACCCGACACCCCCGCTGCCGAGGCCGCCGCACGAGCGAACGACCCGGCGAACGACGGTCATGGAGGCACACCACGGTGAGCGCGATGTCGGCAACCCCCAAGAAGAACCTCATGCTCTTCTCGGGGAGAGCTCACCCCGAGCTGGCCGAGCAGGTCGCCAAGCACCTGGACGTGACGATCACCCCGCAGTCGGCGTACTCGTTCGCCAACGGGGAGATCTTCGTCCGGTTCGAGGAGTCGGTACGGGGCTGCGACGCGTTCGTGCTGCAGTCGCACTCGGCGCCGATCAACGACCAGATCATGGAACAGCTGATCATGGTCGACGCCCTCAAACGGGCCTCGGCCAAACGGATCACCGTCGTCATGCCGTTCTGGGGCTACGCGCGCCAGGACAAGAAGCACCGCGGCCGGGAGCCGATCTCGGCCCGTCTCGTCGCCGACATGTTCAAGGTCGCGGGCGCCGACCGGATCATGACCGTCGACCTGCACACCGCCCAGATCCAGGGCTTCTTCGACGGGCCCGTCGACCACCTCTTCGCGCTCCCGGTGCTGGCCGAGCACATCAAGCGCACCTACGCCGACCACGAGCTCGCCGTCGTCTCCCCCGACTCCGGCCGGGTCCGCCTGGCCGAGCGCTGGGCCGAGATCCTGGGTGGCACGCCGCTGGCGTTCATCCACAAGACCCGCGACCCGCGCAAGCCGAACGAGGCCGTCGCCAACCGCGTCGTCGGTGAGGTGGACGGCCGCCTCTGCGTCGTGATCGACGACATGATCGACACCGGTGGCACGGTCGCCAAGACCGTCGAGGTGCTCCTCAAGGAAGGTGCCTCCGACGTCGTCGTCGCGGCCACCCACGGGGTGCTCTCGGGGCCGGCGCCCGAGCGCCTCGCCACCTGCGGGGCCCGCGAGGTGATCTTCACCGACACGCTCCCGATCCCGGACGAGAAGCGCTTCCCGTCGATGTCGGTGCTCTCCATCGCACCGCTGCTGGCCCGCGCCATTCACGAGGTGTTCGACGACGGTTCGGTCACCAGCCTCTTCGACGGCAACGCGTAGGACACCTGCGGGCACGGAGCACTCCGGCGGGTGACCCCCGGAAGGGCGAGGGTCTGGCGCAGGCGCCGGTACGCGTCGCGTATCGTCTACGGCAGTTCCGCGGCGAGGGCGGGTGTTGTCTCTAGCCCGCCGTGATCGACGCAGCCCCGGCCCGGCCGGCCTGCCTCGTCGCGCGCGTCCATGTCGCAGCACGCTTTGATCGAGGAGAAGTACCGTGGCCGAGGCCCGTATCGACGCCGAGACCCGCACGGAGTTCGGCAAGGGCGCCGCCCGCCGCACCCGTCGCGCCGGCAAGATCCCCGCTGTGCTCTATGGGCACGGCACCGAACCGCAGCATCTCTCGCTCCCCGAGCTGGAGTTCAAGCGGGTCGTCCGCGAGCAGGGGCGTAACGCTGTCCTCACGCTCAACATCGGCGGCACCCCGCAGCTCGCCCTGACCAAGACCGTGGTGTCGCACCCGATCCGGCCCTACATCGAGCACGTCGACCTGCTGGTGATCAGCCGCGGCGAGAAGGTGGCGGTCGAGGTCCAGATCGTCGTCGTCGGCGACGCCGCCCCGGGCACCCTCGTCACGCAGGAGCTCAACGCCATCGAGGTCGAGGCCGACGTCTCGAACATCCCGGAGCAGATCGAGGTGTCCGTCGAGGGCCTCACGGTCGGCACCCAGATCCAGGCCGCGGACGTGCCGCTGCCCGAGGGCACCACGCTGCGCGCCGAGCCCGAGATCCTCGTGGTCAACATCGTCGCCTCCCCGACCGAGGCCCAGATGGAGGCCGAGATCGACACCGAGGGTGCCGGCGTCGTCGAGGACGCCCCGGAGACCCCGGCCGCTCCTTCCGAGAGCTGACCGTGGCGCCGGGCCCCGCTCTGGTGGTCGGGCTCGGCAACCCGGGTCCGGACTACGCCGAGACCCGGCACAACGTCGGCTTCCGCGTCGTCGAGCTCCTCGCGGCGCGGGCCGGCGGAGGCCGCTTCTCCCGGCACCGGACCAACGCCGACGTGCTCGAGGGCCGGCTCGCCGGCCGGCGGGTCGTGCTCGCCAAGCCGCGCACGTACATGAACGTCTCCGGCGGCCCGGTCGCCGGGCTCGCGAAGTACTTCTCGGTGCCGGTCGAGGATCTCGTCGTCGTCCACGACGACCTCGACCTCGGCTTCGGCGTCGTCCGGTTGAAGCGGGGCGGGGGCGAGGGCGGCCACAACGGGCTGCGCTCCATCAGCTCCGCCGTCGGGACGAAGGACTATCTGCGCGTCCGGTTCGGGATCGGCCGTCCCCCTGGCCGGCAGGACCCGGCCGACTTCGTGCTGAAGCGCTTCTCCGGCTCGGAGAAGAAGGAGCTGGAGTTCGCCGTCGACCTCGCCGCTGACGCCGCCGAGGCCCTGCTCGCCGACGGCCTCGAGGCGGCGCAGAACAAGTTCCACGCCCTCTCCGGCTGATCCCCGCCCCGTCAGACGCGGGCCCGCAGCAGCTCACCCGTGGCGGCCCGGCGCAGCTTGCCCGACGGGGTCTTGGGCAGGATGCCGGGACCGAACACCACGACCTCGGCGGGGCGCACCCCCACCTCGGAGACCACGCGCCGGGTGACGTCCTTGCGGATCACCTGCTCGGCCTCCGGGTCCCCCGCCTTGCGCGACTCGACGGCCACGAAGAACGACTCGCGGTGCCGAGCTCCCTCTGTCCCGCTGAGCATCCGGACGGCCACCGCGTTGCCGGCCCGCACGTCGGCGGCCTGGGCAGCGGCCCGCTCGATGTCGGTGGGGTAGATGTTGCGGCCCCCCATGATGATCACGTCCTTGCGACGGCCGCAGACCACCACGGCTCCGTCGACGACGTACCCCTCGTCGCCGGTGTCGAGCCAGCCGTCGGCGTCCAGGGTGGAGACCGGCCCGTCGACCGTGAGGTAGCCCGGGGTCACCGACTCGCCGCGAAGCTGCAGGACGCCGACCTCCCGCTCGCCCAGTACCGCACCGTCGTCACCAACCACGCGGACCTCGATGCCGGGCAGGGGCGGACCCAGCTTCGGGAACCGGCGGAACGGCCCGTCGACGGCCGGCACCGCGCGCCGGTGCGACTCGAGCTGCTCGGCGTCGATCCGGTCGACCTCCAGGCCCGTCCCGACCGGCGCGAAGGACACCCCCAGCGCCGTCTCCGCCATCCCGTAGGCCGCGACCACCGACTCCGGCCGCAGGCCGAACCGGGCCCCCGCCGCCGTGAACGCCTCCACGGCGTCCGGGTCGATCGGTTCGGCGCCGTTCATGGCGATGCGCAGCGACGAGAGGTCCAGCGACCCGTCGTCGGCGCGCGCGAGCTGCCTGCCCAGCACGGCGTAGGCGAAGTTCGGCGCCGCCGTGACGGTGCCGCCGTACTTCGAGATCAGCTCGGCCCACAGCAGCGGGCGGCTGAGGAAGTCGCTGGGGGTGACGCTGACCAGCTCGAGCCCGGTGGTCATCGGCACCGTCAGGAACCCGACCATGCCCATGTCGTGGAACAGCGGGAGCCAGGACACCATCACGTCCCGCTCGACGTCGAGCGCGGAGGCCACGACCATCCCGGCGATGTTGGCGTGCAAATTGCGGTGCGTGATCCGCACCGCCTTGGGCTCTGCCGTGGAGCCGCTGGTGAGCTGCAGCAGCGCGGTGTCGTCCTCGTCGGCAACCGCGGCGTCGGCGACGACGCCCTCACCGTCCGAGTGGAGGGAGTCGATGGTGCGGAACGCGATGCCGCGCTCGGTGAGCACCGGCGCGAGGGCGTCGAAAGGGGCCCCGAGCAGCACGAGCTTCGCGTCGATCATGCGGAGGACGGACACGGTGTCCTCGGCCCACGCCGCCAGGTCGGTGCGCGCAGTCGGCTGGTGGAGCATCGTGACGCTGCCGCCGGTGAACCACACGGCCTGGGCGACGGGCGCGATCGACGCGGGCTCGCCCGCGAGGATGCCCACGGCTGCGCCGCGCTGCAGCCCGGCCACGTCAGGGGTGCCGTGCTGCAGGGCGGCCGCAATGCGTCGCGCGGAGGCGTGCACCTCGGGCCAGCCGCGCCGGACAGCGCCTGCGGGCTCCCCGGTGGTCATCCCCTTCGTGGAACTGGTGGCGGACTCCAACAACATCGCCAGGAACCGGGACATGGTCGGGAGCGTACGGCGAACTCCGCAACCAGGACCATGTGGTCATGACCATCACGCTGATCCGGCACCTGCCGAGCGGGAGGTGGCAGGGTGGATCTCGCCCGGGCGCCGGTGCCCGGAAGAGGGGGCGCACAGATGGCGGGCGGGTTTCGGGAGATCACCAGCGGCCTTCGGTTCCCGGAGGGGCCGGTCGCGCTGTCGGACGGCTCCGTGCTCGTCGTGGAGATCCAGCGCGGGACGTTGACGCGGGTCGCCCCTGACGGCACCACCTCCGTGGTGGCCGAGTGCGGGGGTGGTCCCAACGGGGCGGCGGTCGGCCCCGACGGCGCGATCTACGTCTGCAACAACGGCGGCTTCACGTGGGGCACCCGGCGCGGGCTGACCGCCCCCGGCCACCAGCCACCGGACTACATCGGCGGCCGCATCCAGCGGGTGACCCTCGACGGCGAGGTCACCGATCTCTACACCGAGGTCGACGGGCACCCGCTGCGCGGTCCCAACGACATCGTGTTCGACGCCGACGGCGGCTTCTGGTTCACCGACCTGGGCAAGGTCCGGTCCCGCGACATCGACCACGGTGGCCTCTACTACGCGACGGCGGACGGGTCGTCGATCGTCGAGGTCGTCCACCCGCTGGTCACCGCGAACGGCGTCGGCCTGTCCCCGGACGGTTCGCGCGTGTACGTGGCGGAGACCTCCACCGGACGCCTCTGGTACTGGGAGATCGAGGGCCCCGGCCGGGTGCGGCGCGACCCGGACCCGCCTCTGGCGCTGCACGGCGGCACGTTGCTGCACGGCTTCCCCGGCTACCAGACACTCGACTCGCTCGCCGTCGACGCGGCGGGCAACGTCTGCGTGGCCACGCTCTACACGGGCGCGATCAGCGTCGTCTCCCCCGACGGCGAGCTGCTCGACGTGGTGCGGCCGCCGGAGCACGACATCTGGGTCACGAACATCTGCTTCGGCGGCCCCGACCTGCGCACCGCGTACGTGACGTCGTCCGGTCGCGGTGTGCTGTACGCGGCGGAGTGGGACCGGCCGGGCCTGCCCCTGCAGTTCACGGCATGACCGAGCACGCCGACGACGTCGGCCTGGGTCCGGTGGTCGCCGCCCTGACCGCGCCGGGCGCGGAGTTCGAGCTGGTCGACGAGGTGGTGCGGGGCATCCCGATGCGCGTCTACCGGCGCGGGCCCGCCACGCTGCGCGACCTGCTCGCCGGTTCCGCGGCGTTCGGCGACGCGACCTTCTCCGTTTACCGGGAAGAGCGGCGCAGCTACGCCGAGCACCTGCGGCTCGTCGCGGGTCTCGCCGCGTGGATGCGCGACGAGTACGGCCTGACCCGCGGCGACCGGGTCGCCATCGCGATGCGCAACTACCCCGAGTGGAGCCCGGTGTTCTGGGCTGCGCTGGTCTCGGGCCTGGTCGTCGTGCCGCTCAACGCCTGGTGGACCGGCGCGCAGCTGGCGTGGGCGCTGCGGGACTCGGGCGCCCGACTGCTCGTCGCCGACGGGCAGCGGGTCCGGGCCCTGGAGCAGGCGCAGCGGCCGCCGGTCGTCCGGGTTCGCGGGGAAGGAGAGGCGCCCGCCGGCGTGCAGGAGTGGGCCACCGTGGTGGCGGGGCTGGACCCGGAAGCCGCGCTGCCCGACGTCGCACCGCACCCGGACGACGACGCCACGATCCTCTACACGTCGGGGACCACCGGCCGGTCGAAGGGCGCCGTCGCCAGCCACCGCAACCACTGCACCAACGCGCTGAACGTCCTGCTGCAGGCCCGCGCGTCGGCGTGGCTCGCCCACGGCGGGCCGCCACCCGCTCCCGGACCGGACGCGGGCCGGCCGGGCACGCTGCTGGCCTACCCGCTGTTCCACGTCGCCGGCCTGAACTCGCTCTACGGCGCGGTGCTCACCGGCGCGAAGCTGGCCACCCTGTACCGCTGGGACGTCGAGGAGGCCCGCGAGCTCGTCCGCCGCGAGCGGCTCACCACGGCCGCCGGGGTGCCCACGGTGATGCGGGACGTCGCCGAGCTGGCCATCGCCCACCCCGAGGACATGGCCTCGCTCACCCGCATCGGCATGGGCGGTGCCCCGATCCCGCCCGTGCTCGTCACCCGGATCGCCACCGAACTGCGCGGTCGCGTGACGGCCGCCAACGGCTACGGCCTCACCGAGACCACGTCGGCGGTGTGCGCCAACACCGGGCCCGACTACGCCGCACACCCCGACAGCGTCGGGCGTCCCGCCCCGGGCACGGACCTGCGGATCGCCGATCCCGCATCGGGCGCCGAACGGCCCGACGGTGAGATCGGCGAGCTGTGGTTTCGCGGACCGAACATCGTGCGCGGGTACTGGAACAACCCGGAGGCGACGGCGGCGGCCTTCGTCGACGGCTGGTTCCGCACCGGTGACCTGGGCTTCCGCCGGGACGGCTGGGTGCATGTGGTCGACCGCCTGAAGGACGTGATCGTGCGGGGCGGCGAGAACGTCTACTGCGTGGAGGTGGAGGACGTGCTGCACGAGCACCCGGCCGTCGCCGAGGCCGCCGTGGTGGGGGTGGCGCACCCGACGCTCGGGGAGGAGGTCACGGCCGTGGTGCGCGCCGCGCCCGGCGCCGATGCGGACACCGCCGCCCTGCTCGCCCACAGCGCAGCGCGGCTCCCCGCGTTCGCGGTGCCGTCGCAGGTGATCTGGCGAACCGAGCCGCTGCCGCGTACCGCCACGGGCAAGGTGCTGAAGGGCGAGCTGCGGCAGCACCCCGGCCACTGACGCCGACGGCCGTCGCGAGCCGTCGAGATCGACGTGGGAGTGGTGGTTTTCGCCCGTGACCACGCTGATGTCGACCTCGCCGGGTCCATCCGCCGCAACTAGCATCGGGCTCCGTGCCCGAGCAGCCTGTAGCCCTCCCCGCCACGCCCGTCACCGCCGCCGTGACCGCAGCCATCCCCGGCGCCCGCGCCGACCTGGAGCGCCTGGTCAGCATCCCGAGCATCTGGGCCAACCCGGCCCATGCCGACGACACCCGCCGCAGCGCCGAGGCCGTCGCCGAGCTCGCGCGGGGCGCAGGCGCTGCCGACGTCACGATCATCGCGGCCGACGGTGGCGCGCCCGCCGTCGTCGCGCACTGGCCCGCCCCCGACGGCGCGCCCACCGTGCTGCTCTACGCCCACCACGACGTCCAGCCCACCGGCGGCGACGAGCACTGGACGAGCCCGCCGTTCGAGCCGACCGAGCGGAACGGCCGGCTCTACGGCCGGGGCGCCGCCGACGACAAGGCCGGCGTGATGACCCACCTCGCGGTGCTGCGCGCCTACGACGGCAGGCCGCCGGTCGGGGTCACGTTGTTCATCGAGGGCGAGGAGGAGTCCGGCTCCCCCACGCTCGCCGCGCTGCTGCGCGAGCACCACGACCTGCTCACCAGCGACGTGATCGTGATCGCCGACTCCGCCAACCCGTCCGTCGACGTCCCCGCGGTCACCACGAGCCTGCGCGGCCTCGTGGGCGTCATCGTCGAGGTCGCCATGCTCGAGCGGCCGGGGCACTCCGGCATGTACGGCGGGCCCGTCGGCGACGCCCTCACTGCGCTCTGCCACGCGCTCGCCGCCCTGCACGACGAGAACGGCGACGTGGCCGTCCCCGGGCTCGCGCGCGGCAGCTCCGAGGCGCCCGACCTCGACGAGGCCACCTTCCGCTCGGACGCCGGGCTGCTCGACGGCGTCGAGCTCCTCGGCACCGGCAGCATCCCGGAGCGGCTCTGGCACAAGCCCGCGGTCGCCGTGCTCGGCCTCGACGCGCCGCGCGTGGACGACGCGTCGAACGTGCTGCTCCCCCGCGCCCGTGCCTTCGTGAGCATGCGGCTCGCCCCGGGGGACGACGCCCTCAAGGCACAGGCGGCGCTGACCGAGCACCTCCAGGCCAACGTGCCGTGGGGCGCGCAGGTCACCATCACACCGGAGGCGGGCATCGCGGAGCCGTACTCGCTGAGCACCACCGGCACCGCCTACGACGCCGCCCGCAGCGCCTTCGCGGCGGCGTACGGCAACGAGGTCGTCGAGACCGGAGTCGGCGGCTCGATCCCGTTCATCGCGGAGTTCGCGCGCACCTTCCCCGGCGCCACCGTGCTGGTCACCGGCGTCGGCGACCCGGCCAGCCGCTGGCACGGCATCGACGAGAGTCTGGACCTGGCGATGTTCGGCAAGGGGGTGCTCGGCGAGGCCCTCCTGCTGGCCGAGCTCGCCACCGACACCCCCTGACCGGGAACGAACCGCCCGGAACCGCCCAGGCACACTGATCAGGTGCGGATCGCGCTGCTCGGCGCCGTCGAGGTGTGGCCGGACGGCACCGACCACGGAGGCGATCCGGGGCCGGTGCCGCTCGGCGGCCCGCGCCTGCGCGGGTTGCTGGCCCGGCTCGCGCTCGACGCCGGGCGAGCGGTCGCGGCGAGCGAGCTCGTGGACGACCTGTGGGGCGAAACCCCGCCCGATGCGGCGGTCAACGCGCTGCAGGCGCTCGTGTCCCGGCTGCGGCGCGCGATCGGGGCCGACCTCGTCGACACCGCGGCCCGCGGCTACCGGCTGCGGGTGCCACCCGACGCGGTCGACGCGCTGCGGTTCACGGCACTGCTCACGGCGGCCGACGCGGCAGGCGAGACGGAGGCGCACACCCTTCTCGGACAGGCCATCGCGCTGTGGGACGGGCCCGCGCTCGCCGACGTGCTCGACCTGCCGTTCGCCCGGCCGGTGGCCCACCGGCTGACCGAGCGGCGCGCCGTGGCCGTCGAGCGGCGGGCGCGGCTCGGGCTGCGGCTCGGGAACGCGGCCGCCGAGATCGACGCCCTGCGTGTCCAGCTCGACGCCGCTCCGCTGCGCGAGAGCACCGCGGTGCTGCTGGCCCGCGCGCTGCACGCCGACGGGAGGCAGGCCGACGCCCTCGCCGTGCTGGACGGCACCCGGTCCCGCCTCGCCGATGAGCTCGGCGTCGATCCGGGCGCCGAGCTCGAGGCGGCCCGCCTCGCCGTGCTGCGCGGCGATGCCACCCCGGCGCGGAAACCGCTGGTCGCCGCACCACCACCGCCCCAGCCGACCGCCCCGATCAGCAGCTTCGTCGGCCGGAGCCGCGACGTCGACCGGATCCGCGGCCTGCTCCGCACCACACGACTGGTGACACTCACCGGTCCGGGAGGCGCCGGGAAGACGCGGCTCGCGCGGGAGGCCGTCGCCTCCGGTGCCTCCGGCTCGATGGTCGCCGAGCTCGCCGCGCTGACCACCGCCGACCAGCTCCCGGCCGCCGTGCTCACCGCGGCCGGTGGCCCCGAGCTGCAGCTGCGCACCCAGGACGACGTCGGGCCACCGACCACGGACCGGCTCGTCACGGTGCTCGGCGGCCGCGACCTCGTGCTCGTCCTGGACAACTGCGAGCACCTCGTGGACGGCGTGGCGGTACTCGCCGAGACTCTGCTACACGCGTGCCCGCGGTTGCGGGTGCTGGCCACCAGCCGGGAGCCGCTCGGAGTTCCCGGAGAGGTCCTGCACCCCGTCGAGGCGCTGGCCCCCTCCGACGCCGTCCGGCTCTTCGTCGACCGGGCGACCGCGGTGCGTCCCGGCTTCGCCCTGACCCCGGACGTCGAGGAGGCCGTCGTCGAGATCTGCCGCAGGCTCGACGGGCAGCCGCTGCCCATCGAGCTGGCCGCGGCCCGGCTGCGCTCCCTGGCCCCTGCGGAGATCGCCACCAGGCTCGACGACCGGTTCCGGTTGCTCACCTCCGGCTCGAGGACGGCGCTGCCCCGCCACCAGACGCTGCGCGCGGTGGTCGACTGGAGCTGGGACCTGCTCACCGAGGCGGAGCGTGCGGTGGCCCGCCGGCTGGCCGTCTTTGCGGGCGGGGCCACCGTCACCGCGGCCGAGCGGGTCTGCTCCGGGGCGCCCGGCCCTGCTCCGGGCGAGGTGTTCGAGCTGCTCGCGGCGCTCGTCGACAAGTCACTGGTCGTCGCCGTCCCGCAGAACGAGGGGAACACGCGCTACCGGATGCTGGAGACGATCCGGGAGTACGCGGGCGAGCGCCTCGACGAGGCGGGCGAGCGCGCCGCCGCGCAGGCAACCCATGCCGCCGTCGTGCTCGAGCTGGCGGAGGCGGCCGAGCCCCTCCTGCGCGGCGCCGAGCAGCTCCACTGGTTGGTACGGCTGCGGGCCGAGGCCGACGAGATCGACATCGTGCTGCGGCGAGCCGTGACCGCCTCCGACGCGGCCACCGCCCACCGGCTGGTGGCGGCCATGGCGTGGTCGTGGATCGAGCGCGGCCTGTTCGACGAGGTCGAGCGCTGGGTGGAGGCGGTGCAGCTGCTCACGAGCCCGGCCCCGTTGCGGGCCCGAGCCATGAACACCGCGTTCCTCGCGCTCGTCCGGGTGGGCCGGGGCAACCTGCCTGCGGCGGCGCAGGCCGTCGAGACGGCGCTCGCGCTCGCCGCCGGGCTTCCCCGCCCGCTGCCACCCCTGCTCGAGCTGCTCGGACCGGTCTCCACGCTGTTCTCCCGCGCCGACGCCGCCCCGATCGAACAACTCTCCGCCGTCTCCCCCGATCCGTGGGTGCGGGCCTTCGCGCTGCAGATGCGGGCCCAGATCGCCGAGAACGATGGCCTGCTCGACGACCAGCGCCGTTACGTCCGCGCTGCGCACGAGCTGTTCATCCGTACGGGAGACCGCTTCGGGCTGGGCATGGTCGTCCACTCGCTCGGCGAGCTGGAGGACATCGCAGGCGAGCACAACGCCGCCGCCCGCGCGTACGACGAGGCGATCGCGCTGGCAACCGAGCTGGGCAACGACGACGACCTGCCCCATTTCATGTCCAAGCGTGCGTCGCTCGCGGCCCGGCGCGGCGACCTCGGCACTGCGCGGAAGGTGCTGGAGCAGGCGAGAGCGCTGACCAAGGGGCCGTTCGGCATGGGAGGTGTCCTGGCGATCTCGTCGGCGCAGGTCGAACGGTTGGCAGGCGACCTCGACGCGGCACGGGCACACCTCGCCGGTGCCGCCACCGAAATGGGCTCCGCGGGCCCCGGAGCACCGCAGCGATGGGCGTTCCTCGCGATGACGCGGGCCGCCGTCGAGCTCACGTCCGGTGACCGGCAGGCGTCCGGGGCAGCGCTCCGCGATGCCGTCGCCGCGGCGGTGGAGAGCCGCGACGGCCCCGTCGCCGCGGCGGTGGCCGAGGTCGCCGCGCAGGTCGTACTGGCCGACGGCGATGCCGAGTGCGCCGGCTTGTTGCTCGGGGTCGCAGCCGCTCAGCGCGGGGCGATCGACCGCGGCAACCCCGAGGTGCTGGCCGTCCGGGACGGCGTCCGTGACGCGTTGGGGCCGGAGGCCGCGGACCAGCTGATGCGGCGCGGCCGGGACCTGCCACGCGCCGACGGGCTGGCGGCCCTGACGGAGGTCGTCGCCCGGGCGGCCGAGCTGCGGGGGCTGCCCGCCGTCCTCGGGTCGTCGAATAACGCGGAGGAGACGGGCGGGGAACGCAGGGATGCCCGGAGCGAGGTCGAGGCTCGCCGACCGTGACCGGTACGGCCGTCCCGCCACGCCCCCTCGACGTGGCGGAACGACCAGGTGCCGGTCAGGTCCTGCGCTGATAGAGCGCCACCGCGAGCGGCGCGAAGATCACGACGATCACCGCGGCAGCGACCAGCCCGGCCGTCGCCGGGACCGCGACCGGGCCACCGACGAGCAGCCCCCGCACGGCGTCCGCGATCTTCGAGACCGGGTTGAGCTCGACGAACCAGCGCAGCCAGGAGGGCATCGTCGAAGCCGGGACGAAGACGTTGCTGCCGAACGTGATCGGCAGCATGACCAGCGCGCCGAGACCCTGCACCGACCGGGGAGACTTGACCACCATCGCCAGCGCGGTGAACACCCAGCACAGCGCGAAGGCGAACACCATGACCAGGCCGAGCGCGGCCACCACGGCAACCGGCCCGGTGCCGAACCGGAAGCCGAGGATCACACCGAAGACCAGCATGATCACGCCCGAGGTCAGGTAGCGCACCAGGTCCGCGCCGATCGCACCCAGCAACGGCGCGGTACGCGAGATCGGCAGGCTGCGGAACCGGTCGAAGATGCCGGTGTGCAGGTCCTCCGCGAGCGCCACACCCGTGCCCGCTGAGGCGAACACGATGGTCTGCACGAGCACGCCGGGCAACGCGAACTGCAGGTAGGTGCTGGTGTCGCCGGAGATCGCGCCGCCGAAGACGTAGACGAACAGCAGCAGGAAGATGACCGGCTGCAGGGTGACGTCGAGCAATGCCTCCGGCGAGTGGATCGTCTTGACGACACCACGCCAGGCGAGTGTCACGCCGTGGCGCAGCGCCGAGGGGACATGGCGGACCGGGGTCTCGACCACGTCGCCCCTCGGGTGGGGCGGGGCCGGTCGCGCGGTGGTGGCGGTGGTAGCGGTGCTCATGCCGCCTCCTCGGTGATGGCGGCCGCGTCAGCGGCTCGTCCGGTCAGGGTCAGGAACACGTCGTCGAGGCTGGGCAGCCGCAGACCCAGCTCGGCGGCGGTCACGCCGGCCTCGTCGAGCCGGGCTCCGACGCCGTACAGCAGGCCCGAGTCGCCCCCGGGCACGATGATCTCCCCGCCGGAGTCGACGGTGGGCTCGAGACCGGGGGCCAGCTCGGCGATCAACGCGGTCACGAGCGGCAGGTCGGCCCGGTGCATCGGTCGCACGTGCAAGCGCTGCCCGCCGACCTCTGCCTTCAAGGTGGCGGGTGTGCCCGCAGCGATCACCCGGCCGCGGTCGAGAACGACGAGGTCGTCGGCGAGCTGGTCGGCCTCCTCGAGGTACTGCGTGGTCAGCAGCACCGTCACGCCCTCGGCGGCGAGCGCCCGCACGCTGTCCCACACCTCGTTGCGGTGCCGGGGATCCAGGCCGGTGGTCGGCTCGTCGAGGAACAGCACCCGCGGCCGGCCGATCAGGCTCACGGCGAGGTCGAGCCTGCGCCGCATGCCGCCCGAGTAGGTGCGGACCCGTCTGCCGGCCGCCTCGGTCAGCCCGAACCGCTCCACCAGTTCCGCGGCGCGGGCGCGGGCGACCCGCCGGGGCAGGTCGAGCAGACGCGCGACCAGCACGAGATTGTCCGTACCCGACAGCGCCTCGTCCACCGCCGCGTACTGCCCGGTCAGCCCGATCTGCCTGCGCACGGCAGCCGCCTCGGCGACGACGTCGTGCCCGAGCACACTCGCGCGACCCGCGTCCGGTCGCAGCAGGGTGGACAGCACCCGCACGGTGGTGGTCTTGCCGGAGCCGTTGGGTCCCAGCAGCCCGAGCACACCACCCTGTTTCGCGACGAGGTCGACGCCGGCCAGTGCGGTCGTCCCCCCGAACCTCTTGACCAGGCCCTCGACCCGGATGACGGATTCCATGCAGTGACAGTGCGCCGGACCGCTGACACGCCACCCACACCACCCTGACACCCCCCTGACC
>NZ_JAAXKY010000013.1 GCF_012911925.1 Pseudonocardia xinjiangensis
CGCCGACACCGCCACCCCACCGCCACCGCGGCCACCACCGCCCGAGCCGGACGCGTACGCGCTCGCCCGGTTCCCGCCGTACTCGGCCGACGCGGATGCCCGCGCGCTGTAGGAGTGGCTGCAGCGGACGCCGGGGCTGCCGGTGCAGGACGCCGAGGCCTGCGCGCTCCCAGGCCGGACGGACACCGCCGCGCTGGTGGCGACGTACCCGTTGCCGAAGGTTCCGGCACCCGACCCGGACGCCAGCGCCCGGGCGCTCGCTCCGCCCGCGGCGCCGGCGGCGGCGCTCCTGGCCCGGAAGCTGTAGGAGCAGCGGGAACCCGCGCTGCCCTGGCACGCGGCTGCGGCGACCGCCCCGTTGGCCTCCGCCTGCGCCGCGGCGCTCGTGGCGCACCATCCGGTGCCGGACCCGCCCGCGCCGCCGCAGCGGGCGGCCGCCGCGGCGCGGTTCCCGGCGGTCCGGCTGCTCGCGCTGCTCGTCGAGGAGAAGCTGTACCGGCAGGTCGAGCCGGCACCGCCCTGGCATGCGGCGGAAGCCTGGGACCCGCCGGCGCCGGCACCGACGCGGCTGACGCCCGCGCACCGCCCGTCGGCCCCGGCCGTGCAGTCGGTGCTCGACGCGGCCTTGCTGGTTCCGCCCGGCGCGGCTGCCTGCGCGCCGCCCCCGGTCCGGGTGCGGCACGCGATGCCGGTGCAGTCGGCGGTGACCTCGGCGGCGCCGGCCATGGCGTTCCCGCCCGTGCCGACCTGGCAGACGCCGGCGGCCGCACAGGTCGCGTTCGACGCAGCGCGCACCGCCGGGCCACCGACCGTCGTGGTCGTACTCGACGCGCGGGTCGCACAGCCGGTCGTGCTGCCGTCGTCGCAGGCCGCGGTGATCGAGGCGGAAGTGGTGGCGAACCGCTCGCCCGCCTTCGCGTCCGGCGCGGTGGTCGAGGTCGCCGTGGTCGCGCTGATCTGCGCCTGGCACGCGGTGGTGGCGTCGCAGCGGGTCTCGCCGGTGGCGGTGCTCCGGCTCTGCCGGCCGTCCGGCCCGGCGACGGACGCCGTGGTCCCGGTCGCGGAACCGGTGCAGCCGGCTTCCGGGCAGACGATCCGCGAAGCGGCCCGACCGGCACCCGAGACGCCCGCGACGGGCTTCGCGCTGTCGCCCGTGCCGGTGGTCCGGCCCGAGTCGCGCTGGCTGGACGCGGTCGCGTCGCTCGCCACCACGCAGCCGCTTTCGGCGGCGACGCAGCCCGCGGTCGTGTGCGCACGGCCCGGCGTGCCGTCCGTGCCGCCGGTCGTCACGGCAGCACACCCGGTACCGGCGCACTGCGCGACCGCGCTCGACTGCGCGAGCGTCGCCGGCGCGTCCCTGACCGGCTGCGCGGCCAGGTCGGCGGCCTCGGTGGCTGCCTGGCGTGCCACCTTCGCTGCCTGCGCAGCGTCGGCGGCGGCCTTCTTCTGCTCGTCGGTGGCACCCGCCCGCCTCCCGGCGTGAGCGGCGTCGGCGGCTGCCTGCTCCGCCTGCTCGGCCTGGGCGGCCATCTGCTCGGCGGCGGTGTTCTGCTGCTCCGCGACGATGTCGGCCACGACCTGGCCGGATCCCGCGGAGGAGTCGGTCTGGACACGGCAGCCGCTCTGGTCACTCGTGCAGCTGCCGCTGGAGCTGGAGGTGCCCGTCGCCGGAGGGCCGCGCGCCCCGCCGGACCCGTTCAGGGAGTTCGGGCCGTCGGTGCCCGACGCGGACGTCCGCGCGGTGCCGGTGCAGGCGTTCCCGCTGCCGGCGCAGTCCATCGTGGCCGAGGCCGTCGTCCAGCTCGACGCACCCGGCACGGTCGGGCCGCCGGAGTTCGCGCTCGATCCCGGCGCCACCGGCACCGGCAGCGTCGCCGGCTGGTCCGGCCCCTCCGGACCGCCCTGCTGCCCGTCATCCTGCTGCTGGTCACCCGACCGGCCCGACTCGCCGGACGGCCCGATGGTGCCCTCGCTGACCGTGGCGTTCGCGGTCGAACGGGCCTGCACCAGCGGCGCGATGACGTTCGCGTCCGGGCCGGAGGAGGCGCCCGAGTTCGTCACCGCCTGGCAGATGCCGCCGGCGACGCCCTCGCAGGTGCCCTCGCTGCGCGAACCACGGGGGTCCGGTGACACCGCCGGATCGGTCGCGGTGGCCTCGCTGGTCACCTTCCCGTCGCAGCGGGTCTCACCCTCACAGGTCAGCGCCGCGCCGGCGGCCGACGCCGCGGACGGGCCCGGGATCAGCCGCGAGGTGGTGACGGGCTTCGGGTCGCCGGTCGCGTCCACCTGCGGTCGGTCACCGGCCAGCGCCAGCGCGGCACCGGCCCCGGTCGAGGCGGTCGACACCGAGCGCACGTCGCATCCGCCCGTGCCGCCGTCGCAGGTCGCGCTACCGGTCGAGACACGCGGCGCTCCCCCGTTGACGGCACCGTCCCAGGCCTCGGTGCCGGTGGTCACCGCACCCGTGCAACCCGCGTCCGCACACTGCAGGCTCGCGCTCGACGACGCCGCCGAGCTCGGGCCACTGGTCGGCTGTCCCGCCACCGGCAGCCCGGTGTCGGGGTCGACGACCACGAAGTCCGGGGCCGAGGACGCGGCCGATGTGGCCTCACCGGCGCACCCGCCGCCCGTCACGGTGCAGTCCGTGGTCGCGCGGGTGCCGCGGGCCTGCGGGGACACCGCCGTGTCGCGGGCGCTCGTCCCGGCCACGGCCGTGCCACCGCAGGTGCCGTCCGCGCCGTCGCAGCGCACCTGCGCCGACGCGTGGGAGACGCTCACCGGGCCGGACACCGCGGTCACACCCTCGGCGGCCTCGGCCGGGTCGCGGTCGGCGACCGTGGTGTCCGCAGCAGTGGAGCAGTTCCCGCCCGCGCCGTGCACCGTGCACTTCGTGGTGGCCGTGCTGTCCCGCACGCCGACCACGTCGCCCGAGGCGGCGCCGGTCGTCGTGCTGATGGCAGCACCGCGGCACTCGGCGATGGCGCAGTCGGCCTGCGCCCCGGCCGTGCTGGACGCCGCCAGCTCCCGCTCGGGCGCGCCGTCCGCGGCGGCCCGCAAGCCGTCGGTGCGGGCGGCGGTGTCCGTGACCTCGGAGGCCGACTCGGCACCGCAGGTGCCGGCGGTGGTCTCGCAGGTCGAGGAACCGCTCGTGGTCCGCACGGCCGGCTTGGCGCCGGCAGCCGCCGCGCCGGTGACCGTGCCGGCGGTCGTCGTGTCGGCCCTGCCGGTGCAGGCCGGGCCGTCGCCGCAGTCGACGTTCGCGCTCGCCGTGCTGGTGGCGAAGCCGTCGCCGTCGCTCGTGACGGTCGGCGCGTCGTCGTCGAAAGAGGCCGTCCGGACGTCGGCCTGCTCGTCAGTGGTGCTGCCGACCCGGGTGCCGCTGTCGGCGCGGCAGTCGCCGCCGGCCGCCTCACAGGTGGCCTCGCCGTTGCTCGTGCGCTCCGCGCCGGCCGTCAGGCCCTTCGCGGTGCCGGTGGTGGCGGCTCGCCCGGTACCGGTGCAGCCGGCGCCGGCGCCGGCGCAGTCGACCTCGACGGCCGCGGTGCTCGCGCCGCCCGCGTCCCGGTCCCCGGCGGTGTCGCCGTGGCCCGAGCCGGACTCCGCCGAGCAGCCCCCGTCCGCCACGGTGCACTCCGCGGTGCCGGTGGTGGTCGCCTCCGGCGCGGCCGGCTCGGTCGCAGCCGTCGCGGTGCGCTCGGTGGCGGCCCGGTCCGTCGCACTGGTGGTGGAGGCCGCGCGGCCGGTGCAGCCCGTCGCCCCGTCGGCGCACCTGGTCGCGCTTCGCGTCCGTGCACCATCGCCGGACCAGCGGTCGCCGACGGCCACGGAGCTGGACGTCCCGCAGCCCACGGCAGCCGCCTCGCAGCGCGCGGTGCTGCCGGCCCGGCGGGTGTCCTCGCCCTGCACCTGCGTGCTGGAGGCGATCTGCACGTCCGGCCGATCGGTCGCCCCACCGGAGCTGGAGCTGTCACAGACCCCCGCGGCCGTCGTGCACCCTGCCTCGGCCCCACCGGAGTCGGCGTACGTGTTCAGGTCGCACCGACCGGTGCACGACGCGGCCGAAGCGGTCTTCTCCCGCTTCGCCGTCGGGGGCGCGTCCGCGTCCTCCTGGGACGGGCCGCTGCTCTCCCCGCGACAGGCCCCGGCACCGGTTCGGCATGTGCTCTCTGCCATCTGCGGAGTCGCACGACTGGACTGCCCGCACCCGGTCGCATCACCCGTGCAGCGCGCCGACGCGGTGGTGACCGTGCCGTCCTCGGCGCGGCTCGACGTGCTGCTGCCACAGCCCTGGTCGGCGCCGGTCAGCGTGCAGGAGGCGGAGCCCTTCGACTCCCCCGCCGACGTCTGCACGCCACACCCGGACGACACTCCCGCCAACGCCACGCACCGGTCGGTGTCCTTCTCTCCGTCCGCGCCGCGGCTCACCGCCCCGCACGCCACGAACGCCCCGCTCGACCCGCAGCCGGCCGCCGAGCCCTCACCACCACGGCTGCGCGACGGCACCGAATCCGAGACGTCATTACCGGTGGCGGCCATCAGCTCGTCGGTCGCCTCGTACACCTCGTCGCGCTGCGACTCGTACGTGGCGACGTTCTGCGCGTGCGCCTTCTTCGTCACCGTGCCCGCGGCGACCTTCTTCTCCTCCGCCGCCAGCTGCTTCTCCCGCGCAGTCAGCGCACGGTGTCCGTCGACCACCTCGTCGACGAGCTCGGCCCGTTCCGGCGACAGCTCCGCGCGCTCCGCTGCGACCTGCTTCGCCAGCTGCTGGTGCTTCTTCTCGTCCTTCGCGTACGCGGCCTTGGTGACCTCACCCGAGGCGACCTTCTTCTTCTCCGCCGCCAACCGCGCCTTGCTCTGGTCGACCTTGATCCGGCCCTCGAGCACCCGCTCGGTCTGCTCGGAATCGTCGTGGTCCTGCCGCTCCCCGAACCGGCTCGCGGAGTAGCGGTACTCGTCCTCGCCGGAGGGAGGACCACGAGGATCCGCTGCCGAGGACACCCCCGGCCGCACCGCCGCACCACCGGCGCAGCCCCGGCTGCCCGCCTCGGTGCACGCCGCGCGCAGCGACTCCGTTGCCCGCAGCGCACCGGAGATCGACCGGTCACCGGAGTCCACCGCGCGCGTCCCGGACGCCGCCTGCTCACCTGACCGGGCGCCGGTGCGCGCCTGCTTCTCCGCGAGCGCGCCCTTCAGCGCGAGGTTCGTCGCCGCCGGTTGTCCCCTCCGATTGCGCTCCCCCGCCGCGCCCTCGGGAACACCTTTCGCGGTGCGCACTGCCCGGAGCGCATCGGCAGCCGACAACGTGGTGTCCCGGGTCCCGGCGGTGCCCTTCGCCGCTGTGCGAGCAGCGGCGGTCCGGCCCGCATCGCCGGCCACCCGCTTCGCGCCGGCCGGTTCCGTGCCGGCGCGCTGTCCTGCCGTCCCGGCAGCCTGCCCGCGGGTCGCGGCGGCGCGTTCGGCGTCAACCGGCGCCGTCGCCGCTGCGCGGTCTCGACGGCCGGCCGGCTCGGCGCCCTTCCGGCCCACCGCGTCCGCGGCCCTCCCCGCGCGGTTCTTCGTCCCCGTCGGCTTCTCGGCAGCCTTGGCGGTCTTCCCCTTGCCGGCCTTCGGCACCGGCTGCTCCTCCGCCGCCGTCTTCCGGGGCGGCTTCTTCTGGGCCGGCCCCTTCACTGCAGCCTTCTTCGACGTGGGCTTCCGCTCCCCCGCCCGCTCGGCCGACCGGGGAGCGTCGCTCGAACCCGCCTGACCGTCCTTGGCAGCGACCGGCTTCGAGCCGGCCTTCTTGTCACCGGAGTTCTTCCCAGCAGCCTGCTGTCCGGCCTTCTTGGCCGGCTTCGGCTCGACCTTCTTGCTGTCGGACTTCTCAGCGGGCTTCTTCGCCGGCTTCGCCCCGGGCTTGGTGTCGCCGGGCTTGGCGTTGCCGGTCTTCGTGTCACCGGACTTCGTCGCCGTCTTCTTCTCGGGCTTGTTGTCCGGCTTCGACTCGACCTTCTTGGTGGTTGCCTGCTTCTCCGACTTCCCACCGCCCGACGAACCGGAACCGGAATTCGAACCACCATTACCACCAGCAGACTTGGTGTGACCTCCCTTCGACATCGCCTGCTGCGCAGCCACCGGAACCACCACCGCCGCCGAAGCGGGAGACGCTGCAAGGAACGCCGCCCCCACCCACAGCACCACCACAGCACCGGCCAGCCCGAGAAGCCACCGCAGCATCCACAGCAACCGCTCCAGCGGCGACGGTCGCAACCGCACGGGCGCAGCAGTACGCGCGGCGAGGCCCCCGGCCCCACCCCCGCGCACCGACACCACACCCATGACAGATGACTCCTGACGTCACCGAAGAGACAGCCGCTCAGGGCCCCGCACCAGCAGGGACACGGCCGGAATGAAGACACACAGACGCACACCGGAGGTGTCACACGTCGCGCCTGGGGCAGCGACCCGCGACCGACCTCGCACCGCCACTCCCCCGGCTGGTTCGCCCGTCGCGAGCCGTCAGCGACCGACGAGAACCTCGTGGAGTGATCGACACGAAGAGTGCTGTCCGAGGGTGAACGCCAGTGGTTGCGGCGGTGCCATCGTGGCGACACGTCGATGACGATCGGGCGTCCTCGCAGAAGGGGTGGGGTTCGTCGCAGATGCTGTGGGCTCTGCGAGGAACGCAGTCGGCGCGCGTTCACACGGCCGCAATGCGCGTTTACGACATCCGCTGACGGGCGAGAGCCTTCCCGATGACGCGGGCACCCTCGGGGAATCGGTCGGGGTTCGGGCCGGAGTAGTTGAGCCGGATGAACGGGCCGGACGGTTCGGCGGGGAACCATTCGGTGCCGGGCGCGATCGTCACGCCGTCGGCTTCGCAGTCACGGGCGAGCCGGTCGAGGTCGGTCTCGTCGGGCAGGCGGGCCCAGAGGTTGAGACCGCCGCGGGGTACGTGGTCGAGGTGGGCGTCGGGGACGTGCTCGGCCAGGCTGTCGATGAGCAGGTCGCGGCGGGCGCGCAACTGGTGAGGCAGGTTGCGCAGGTGGGTGCGCCATCCGGGCTGTGTGACGACGTCGAGGGCGGCGGCCTGCAGGAGACCGCTGACGTACATCGACTCGGCTCCGCGGTCGGCGAGGATGCGGTCGCGGGCGGGGCCACGGGCGATGACCGCGGCGACGCGAACGGCCGGGGACACGCTCTTGGTCAGCGAGCGCAGGTAGACGACGTGGCCTGCGTCGTCGTGCACGGCGAGCGGTTGCGCGGTGGTGTCGATCCCCAAGTCGTGGGCCCAGTCGTCCTCCACGACGAAGGCGGCGTGAGCGCGGACGACGTCGAGCACCTGCGCCGCCCGTGAGGGCGGCCACTGCGCGCCGGTGGGGTTGGCGTACGTCGGCTGCGCGTAGAACACGCGTGCCCCGGTCTCGGCGAAGGCGCGCGCGAGCTCGTCCGGGTCCGGGCCGGTCGGTCCGCTCGGCACGGGGACGACGGGCACACCGGCTTGCGCCGCGGCGAGGATGGCACCCCAGTAGCTCGGCGACTCCATGAGCAACGGCTGCCCGAAGCCCACCAGCGCCCGGAAGATCGAGCTCAGGCCGCTCTGGCTCCCGGGCAGGACCACGACGTCCCGGGGTGCCGGCGGGGTGACGCCCACCGGTGCGGTCTCGGCGAGCTCGTGGGCGAACCAGGCTCGTAGCTCCGGCAGTCCGGCGGCGGGAGATCGGGCCACGGCCGCGTCGGTGCGGGCGGCGCGCGCGAGCGCGGCGCGCACCAGCCGCTCCGGGAGGAGCTCGCGGGCGGGGTACCCGGCGTGCAGGCCGATCCCGTCCGGAGAGCTGAGGCGCATCGGCGTCGACACGGGCGGGATGCGCGCCGGTGGGGAACGCAGGGCCCCGGTCTGCCACCCGTAGTCGGGAGGCCGCACGGTGCGCACGGCGCGGGTGAACGTCCCCACGCCAGGCCGGGGCTCGACGAGCCCGAGCCTGCTCAGGGCTCGCATCGCCTTCTGGACCGTGACGGGACTGGCTCCGTACTCCGCCGTCAACGCCCGGTTGGACGGCAGCCGGGCGCCCGGCGGCGCCTGCGCGATCCAGGCGCGCAGACCCGCGACGATCCGGGCAGCGCTATCGTCAGCCATGTCGAGACAAGATAGCGCTACTCGGATTTCGCCGGCAACGTTATCGCCGTCGCGGACGGGCCTGTGGTGGGGGCTGCTGGGAGTGGCGGCGTTCTCGTTCACCGTCCCGTTCACCAGGGTCGCCGTCGGGGGGCTGTCCCCGCTGTTCGTCGGCTCGGCCCGCGCGGTCGTCGCCGCACTCCTGGCCGCCACCGCGCTCGCCCTGGCCAGGCAGCCCCTGCCGACGGGTGCCCAGTGGGTGCGGCTGGCCATCGTGGCCGGCGGCATCGTCGTCGGCTTCCCGCTGCTGACCTCCTATGCGCTCACCACCGCCTCGGCCGGTCACAGTGCCGTGGTGATCGCACTGCTCCCGGCGGCGACCGCTGCCATGGCCGTCGTCCGCGGCAAGGAACGCCCGCCGCGGTCGTTCTGGATCATGGCCGCGGTCGGCGCCCTCGCCGCCGTCGTGTTCGCGTCCCTGCAGGGCGGCGGGATCGGGCAGCTGCACCACTCGGACCTGTTGCTGTTCTGCGCCGTCGCCGCCGCCGCGATCGGCTACGCCGAGGGCGGCCTGCTCAGCCGCGAGCTCGGTTCCTGGCAGACGGTGTCCTGGGCGCTCGTGCTGTCCTCGCCGCTGATGATCACCCTGACGGTGGTCTCGACGCTCCAGCAGCCGCCGTCGGCGACGCCGGCCGAGTGGGCGGCGTTCGCCTACCTCGCCGCCGTCAGCATGTTCCTCGGCTTCTTCGCCTGGTACCGCGGCCTGGCCATCGGCCCGATGGCACAGGTCAGCCAGGTGCAACTGGTCCAGCCCGTGCTCGGCATCAGCTGGGCGGCACTGCTGCTCCGCGAGGAGCTGACCTGGCCGACCGTCCTCGGCGGTGTCGCCGTCATCGTCTGCGCCGCCATCGCCGTGCGCATCCGCCTCGACCCGCCGGCCCGTGCCGGGGCCGTCACACCAGAGCTGGAGCGGTGCGCAGCGCCGAGCCGCGCAGGCGAGCGGCGTCCTGGCTGGGAGGAGCGCCGAACTGGCGGCGGTACTCGCGACTGAACTGCGACGGGCTGTCGTAACCGACGCGGTGGCCGACGCCGGAGACGTCGCTGGACTGCATGGCGAGCAGGAGCCGGGCCTCCTGCAGCCGGATCTGCTTCTGGAACTGGATGGGGCTCATCGCGGTGACCGCCTGGAAGTTGCGGTAGAAGGCGGACAGGCTCATGCCGGACAGCTGCGCCAGGTCCTCGACACGGAAGGACTGCGCGTAGTGGTCGCGGATCCACCGGACCGCCCGGGCGATGTGGCTGAGGCTGCTGTCGGCGAGACCGAGCTGGCGCACGACGGCGCCCTGCTCACCAGTGATGAGCCGCCACAGGATCTCCCGCTTGATCAGCGGTGCGAGCACCGCGATGTCGCGTGGCTGGTCGAGCAGGCTCAGCAGCCTGATCACCGCGTCGACGAGCGCGGCGGGCGCGTCGTTGACAGCCATGCCGGACGGCGCGCCGCCGCCGGCGGGCGGGAGGTCACCGGGGGCGGCCTGCAGCAGCAGCTCGGCGACGGTGGCCGGGTGCAGGACCAGCCCGAAGCCCATCGCCGGCCGCTCGGGGCTCGCCTCGGTGAACTGGCCGGTGATCGGCATGTCCACCGAGGCGATGAGGTACTGCCCGGCGCGGTACTCGTACACGCGGTCGCCCAGCGCGATCCGTTTCGCGCCCTGCGCGATGAGTGCCATGACCGTTCCCGACATCGACGGAGACGGCGGCGTCGACTGCTCGACCTGCGACACCAGGACACCGTCGATGGCGGTGGTCGCGTCGGGCCGGGCATGCCGAGCGAGCAGGGCACGCAGCCCGTCGAGGTCCATGATGCGATTGAAGCACGATCCCAGTACTCCACAAAGCGGGAGGATCAGGCAAGAGATCAGGAGCATCGTTCTCACGTTTCACCAGGTCACGATGCTTACATGGACGGGTCGACATCCCAGGAGCACACGACAGCTCCACGATCCCAGGGACTGCCCCCATGAGCGTCAACCACGGTTTCCACGCCACCATGACCGCCCGACCCGGGAAGGGTGACGAGCTGGTCGAGTTCCTGCTCGACGCGCCGTCTCTGTCCAACGAGGACTGCGTCGTCTTCCTGGTCAGCCGCTCGGCGGGCAACGGGGACACCGTCCACGTCACCGAAGGCTGGACCAGCGAAGAGGCCCACGGCAGGTTCTTCGCGACCGAGGAGGCGCAGGTGCTGGTCGCCAAGCTCCAGCCGCTGCTCGCGGGCGAGTCCCGGTACACCGACGAGGTGCCGGTGGGCGGCAAGGCCGCCTTCCGGGACCGCTGACCGGCCACCGTCGTCCCGATCACCGCACCACCCCACGTGAGGAGCCACCGTGAACCAGGCACGCCCCGGCATCGACCCCCAGCTGCACGCAGTGCTGGCCGACATGCCGCTCATGTCCCAGCTCAGCCCGGAGGTGGTTGCGCAGCTGCGCCAGGCCCCGTCGACGCCGGTGGAGACCTTCCTCGACGGTCGCGCCGTCGACCGGCGCGAGGTCACCGTCCCGAGCCCGGACGGTGAGCGGATCCCGCTCTCGATCTTCAGCCCGGCCGGTGCCGAGCGCTCCCCAGCGGCACCGTGCGTCTACTGGATCCACGGCGGCGGGATGGTCATGGGAGACCGCTTCTCGAACATCGACATTCCGCTGGAGTGGCTCGACCGGCTCGGCGCCGTCGTGATCTCCGTGGACTACCGGCTGGCACCGGAGGTCAGCGGCACCACCCTCGTCGACGACTGCTACTGCGGCCTGCTCTGGATTGCCGAACACGCCGACGACCTCGGCATCGATCCCGCCCGCATCGTCGTTGCGGGCGCCAGCGCCGGTGGTGGCCTCGCCGCCGGAGTCACGCTGATGGCACGCGACCACGGCACCCCGGCGATCGCCGCCCAGGTGCTGATCGGCCCCATGCTCGACCACCGCAACATCACCACCTCGAGCCGGCAGTACTCGGGCGGACCCGGCGTCTGGACGCGTAAGATGAACGAGTTCGGATGGCGGTCGGTGCTCGGCTGCCTCCCCGACGAGGACGTGCCCGGTTACGTCTCACCCACGATGGCCGACGACCTCTCGGGACTGCCGACCACCTACATCGACGCCGGTACGGCCGAGGTCTTCCGCGACGAGGACGTCGAGTACGCCACGAGGATCTGGGCGGCAGGCGGCCAGGCGGAGCTGCACGTCTGGGCGGGCGGGTTCCACGCGTTCGACGCGCTCTACCCACAGGCGCCGGTCTCGGCCGCGGCCCGCCGGACGCGCAGCGACTGGCTCACCCGGGTCCTGAGCCCCACTTCCCCCGCGCCGTCCGCGTCCCCAGACCTTCCGGAGCAGGCTCTCCAGCCGACAGGGTGAGCGCCATTGCGCGCTGCGGACCGGTTGCCCAGCGGTCAGGCTCCGTCGTAGTTGGTGACCAGTTGTCCCGATGATCCAGAAGGTGTCACTCCGTCGCCATCAGCCCCTGTTGCGCTGTGTCGCCGCCTCACCCCGATCGGGTGGCAGCGGCTCATGGAGCCAGGAAGAGGAGTAGATGGACGACCTCGAGCACCACAGGTTGAACCGGCGCAGGATGTTGGCAGTGACGGGTGGGCTGGCCGGTCTGGTCACCCTGGGCGGCGTCTCGCCGGCGCAGGCCGGCGAGACGACCGGCCAGGGGCCGGGCGGCAAGAGCCGGGACTGGTTGCCCGGTGACCACCACATCCACAGCGAGTTCAGCGTCGGATACGACGAGTCGACGTCGCCCCCGACCCCGATCATCGCGGGCGATGCGATCTACCCCATCGCGACGAACGCGACCAACGCGGAGCGCTTCGGTCTGCGCTGGATGGTCTCCACGGACCACGGCGGCCCCAACCACTCCAAGCTCAACGCCGAGCAGGCCTACCCCAGCCTGCTCGACTCCCGTCGCAAGGTGCCCGGTGTGCTCCAGTTCTACGGGATGGAGTTCGACACCCCGGCCGCCGACCACAGCAGCCTCATCATCCCCAAGGTCGCCGACGAGCGGGACATCCTGTTCTCCCTGGAGAGCCGCTTCGCCAAGCGCGACGCGTTCCCCAGCGACCCGGTCCGCGACACCGAGCCCAAGATGCTCGAAGCGCTCCGCGCGATGCGGGCCCTGCGTGACCGGCCCGTGCTGTTCGCCAACCACCCCGCCCGATCGGCCACCGGCCTCGGCGTCTACGGCCAGGACACGCCGGCCGAGTTCCGGGCCTGGAACGACACCGCACCCGAGGTGTCGGTCGGCTTCGAGGGCGCACCCGGACACCAGGCCGGCACGCTCAACCGCGACGGGAGCCTCGACCCGAACGGCGAGCGCGGCGGATACGGCAACCACCCCACCATGGGCGGCTTCGACCAGATGACCGCCCGGCTCGGCGGGCTGTGGGACTCCCTGCTCGGAGAGGGCCGCCGCTGGTGGATCACCAGCACGTCCGACTCCCACGTCCACTACACCGATGGTGGCTCCGACTTCTGGCCCGGCGAGTACTCCAAGACCTACGTCCACGCCACCGCGGACTACGCCGACATCCTCGACGGCCTGCGCAACGGCCGCATCTTCGTCACCACCGGCGACCTCATCGACCGCCTCGACCTCACGGTCTCCCGGGCAGGCCGCGGTGACGGCGGCCCGAACCAGGCCGCGGTCGGCGAATCGCTGCTGCTGCGCGGCCGCGACGACCGCGCTGCCGAGGTCGAGGTACGCATCCGGGTTCCCAAGACCCCGAACGCGCACGGCGACCGGCCCGTACCGCGCCGCATCGACATCATCGGCGGAATGATCACCGGACCGGTCGCCACGCCCACGGTCGACACCAACCCGACCACCACGGTCCTGGCGCGCTTCGACGAGTCGAACTGGCGCCGCGAGGGCGATTGGATCGTCGTCCGGCACTCGATCGATGTGCCCGGGGCGATGTACGTACGGGTCCGCGGCACGAGCACCACCGAGCTCGAGCCGGAACCCGACGCCCACGGCGCCGACCCCTGGGCCGACCTGTGGTTCTACTCCAACCCGGTCTTCATCCGCCGCTGACGATCAGCCCGGCGTGTGGGCCTGCGACCAGGGTCCACGCGCCGGGCGCGTGGCGCGCCCGCAAGCCCGGCCAGGGCGGGTCGGCTCAAGGTGTGTTCGGGACGAGCCCCTCGTTCTGGGTGTAGGCGTCGCGGCAGCCGGTGGCGCAGAAGCCGATGGTGGTGCCGTTGTGGTCCAGGGTGATCGCTCTCGGGCCGAGCCGGACCTGCATGCCGCAGATCGGGTCGACCACCACGCCGTCGGGTAGGTCGGTTTGCGCGGGCGCCGCGGCCCGGTACTCCTCGGTCATGTAGTTCAGCACGCCGGCAGCGGTGGTGGCCTTGCCGTTCAGGCCGATGCTGCCGTCGGCGATGCCGACCACGTTGACCCACACGTCTCCGCCCTCGCGCGAGACCCCGTGCTGGTTGTCCTGTCGCCTGAGCGCGGCCCGCACCACACCGATGGCGTAGCGCGACATCTCTTCCCGCCATGCCTCGGGCACGGTGATCGTGACGATGTAGGGCGGCGGCACCTGGTCCGGGACGGGCCCGTCCCCGGTGGTCCAGCTCCGTGCCTCGTGGAACAGCACGTGACTCATCCGGCGCACCCGCCGGAGGGTCTCGGCCGGGATCTCCTCTCCGCCCAGCATTCCGGTCATGATCTGCTGCGCGACCTCGGCGCGCGCCGCCTCGTCCATGGCCCCGACAGGGTGGGTGATCTCGATCAGGTTCATCGTCACGTCCTCAGCAGGGTGGTGGCTCCGGCGACGGCCATCTGATTTACGTACACTCGTACGTAAATCGTAGATCGAACGTACGGAGAGGGTCAAGAGTGGGACGACGGGCGAGGTTCAGCCGCGCCGAACTGGAGGGCGCGGCCATCGCGGTGGTCGACGAGCACGGCCTCGCCGGTCTCACCATGCGTGCGGTCGCCGCCCGCCTGGGCACCGGCCCGATGACGCTCTACAACTATGTCGCCGATCGCGCGGCGCTGGATGCCCTGGTGGTGGACGGCGTGCTGCGCGGCATCACAATTCCCCACTCCCCCTCATCCGACTGGCGCGTCGACGTCCGGGGACTCGCCGAGGAGCTGTGGCGTGCCGTCCGCCCGCACCCCAACGCCATTCCGCTGGTACTCGCCCGACGCAGCCAGTCGGAGACCTTCCTCGACGCCGCCGAGGCACTGCTCGCGGCACTCGCCCGGTCCGGCCTCGACGGCGAGGACCTCCTGGTCGCCTTCCGTGCCGTCACCACGCTGGCGGCGGCCTTCGCCCAGACCGAGCTGACCGGCCCCTTGAGCGCCCGCAACGGTGGAGCGGACGCGACGATCGACCGGTTCCGCTCACTCCCGACCGAGCGCTACCCCCGACTGATCGAGATCGCCGGTGTCGCCCGGACCAGCACGCCGGAGGCCGAGTTCCGCCGCGGGCTCGAAGCACTGCTCGACGGGCTACAACAGAAATTCACGCAGCGTCGATAATTTTCGACGCCTGATAGCGTGATCCGGTGCCTCAGCCCGGAGAATCGAAGGGTCGCCGCCGCGTCGCTCCCAGCAAGGGCGATCTGCGCGAACGCGCGATCCTCGACGCCGCCGAACATCAACTCGCCACCGGCGGCCTGGACCACATGACGGTCGAGACGATCGCGACGGCGGCCGGGATCACCAGAGGCGCCTTCTACTTCTACTTCGGCTCGAAGAACGACGTGCTCACCGCACTCGTCGAACGAACGGTGTCGACGCTCCGCGCCGAAGTCGACGCGGCAGACGCAGCCGGCACCAGTTCACCGGCGGAAGCGGTCGAACAGAGCGTTCAGCAGACCGCACGCATGTGGCACGAACACGGCAGCGTCATGCGTGCGGCCGTCGACCTCTCCCCCACCATCCCGGCCATCGAAGAGCAGTGGCGCTCCACGATCTCCGCCATCGCGGACATCACCCGGCGGATCGCCGAACGAGCGGGGCTGCCCGCCGGGGCCGGCCCCACGGATGCCACCGCTGTCACCGCCGCACTCGTCTGGATGACCGAGCGGTGCTTCTACCAGGCCTCCAGGACCGGCGGCTCCGTCGACGAGACAGCCGCGACGCTGACCCATGTCTGGCTCACCGCGCTCGATCTTCCCCGGTAGGGCGCCCGGCTCCGCCATTTTCGACGCCGCGTCAACTTTTCTCGACTGGGCGTAGACTCGGGGCCATGACGAATCCTACGACAGCCGCCCGACCTGCTCCGAAGATCTTCTTCATCACGGGTGTGAGCTCCGGGTTCGGGCGGGCGTTCGCGCAGGTCTTCCTCGCCGCCGGGCACACGGTGGTCGGCACCGTGCGCAAGCCCGACGACGACGAGCAGTTCGAGGAGCTCGCCGACGGCACGTCCGGACGGGCACTGACGCGCGTGCTCGACGTGACGGACGACGACGCCGTCCTCGCCACCGTCGCCGACGTCGAGGAGTCCGTCGGACCGATCGACGTGGTGATCGCCAACGCGGGCTACGGGCACGAGGGCGTCGTCGAGGAGTCGCCCATGTCGGAGCTACGGGCTCAGTTCGACGTCAACGTCTACGGTGCCGTCGCCACCCTGAAGGCCGCCCTGCCGTACATGCGCAGGCGCCGCCACGGCCATCTGATGGCGGTGACCTCGATGGGCGGACTGATCACCGTGCCCGGGCTGGCGTACTACCAGGGCAGCAAGTTCGCACTCGAGGGCATTCTCGACACCCTCGCCAAGGAGGTGAGGAGCTTCGGCATCGCCGTGACGGCGATTGCTCCCGGTTCCTTCCGGACCGACTGGGCAGGCCGGTCCATGGTCCGCGCGGACCGCTCCATCACCGACTACGACACGCTGATGGAGCCGGTCCGCAGGAATCGCCTCGCCGCGAGCGGCAATCAGCTGGGCAACCCGGCGAAGGCGGCCGAAGCCGTGCTGTCGATACTCGACACCCCGGCGCCGCCGGTGCACCTGCTGCTCGGTTCGGACGCGCTCCGGCTGGTCACCGCCGGTCGCGGTGCGGTCGACGCCGAGATCGAGCAGTGGTCGCAGCTCACCCGCAGCACCGACTTCCCCGAGGGCGCCCAGATCGCCTGACCCCACCTCGTCGGCGCGGACCGACCTGGACGTCGTGCGGGCGGGTGGCCAGGAGGGGGCACACCCGCCCGCACGGCCCGGTCAGGAGGCCGGGTAGATCTGCCGTGCCACCTCCACCTTGCGGCTCACGTGCGCGGCCAGCACGTCCGGTGCGAACCCGCCGCCGGTGGGCGGCTTCGGGACGTCGGCGAGGTCCTCGACGAGATCCCAGTTCGAGCCCAGCCGCAGCAGCGAGCCGTGCTTCGTGGCGTAGTAGTCGCGGTTGACGCTCACGGCCACCCCGTTCGCCCCGGCCGCCGCGGCCACCAGGTGGAGGTGGAAGCGGGTCGAGAGCCACGTCTGGTGTGGTGCCACCGGCATCCCGTGCCGCCACACCTCGCTGAACGGGAAGAACTGCGAGCCGGGCAGCTCGTGCTCGAGCAACCCGTACACCACCCGGTCCTGCCCGGGTATGCCCTCGACGACCCCGACGTCGGCGGGGTCGGCGTCCCAGGTCCGCAAGGTTGCGAGGGTGAACGCGGCGAGCCTGCTCACGTCGTGGTCACTCAGGTCGGACTGCACGCAGACCATGTAGCGCGGGAGCGTGCCGGACGGATGCGGTTCGGAACGCAGGAACCGGCCGGCGCCCAGGAAGGCGTCGTCGACACCTCGGCTGGCGGGTCGCTCCAGCAGCTCGGCGGACACCGTGTCCCGCACGTCCACCAGATCGAACCGCTCGAGCAGGGTACGGACCAGTGCCGCCTCACCCTCGTCGAGCGGCATGAGGCCCTGTCCGGTGAGCACCGCCCGGCCACCCGAGCGCCGGACCGCCGCCACCGCGGCGCCGAGCAGCCCGATGTGGTGCGGCCAGATGCCGTTGATGTACCCGCCCCCGATGACGTGGACGACGTCGGCGGTGTTCATCAGCTCGATGCCGGCCACCGAACGGCAGGCCAGGCCGGGCTGCTGCATCGCGTTCTGGACCCACGCGGCCTTCTCCCACGGCCCCCGGCCGGGCGCTTCCGCACACAGCCGCCACGCCGTGTCGGTGAACCGGGCCCGCGGGTGCAACCCGTCGAGCAGCACCGCGGCCGAACCCGGGGCCGGACAGTCGACCCACACGTCGGCGTCGGGGGCGACGACGGCCAGATGTCTCAACCAGACCGAGGTGATCAGCTCGTCGCCGTAGTTGGGGTGTCCTGCGGTGCCGACGAGGTAGTACAGGGGGCGTCCACGCACTGAACCCAGCATTCAGCCCAGTCTCGCCCGTCAGGTGGTGGACGAAGGTCTCCTGCGGATGAACAGCACCCGACGACTTATCGACCCGGCTCGGGCCTGCCCCCGGTGGGAGCGAGCGTGACGAGCAGGCCCGGGTGGTCGGTGGCGCCGCGCAGGTCGATCGTCCGGGAGCCGGCGACGACGAACTCGGGCGTCGCCACGACGTGCTGCTGGCCACCGTCGTCGGCGAGCACGGAACCGGCAGGGAGGCAGGACCTGAGGTCCGCACTGTCGCCGGACCCGAGGTTCAGGTCGCCTCCCAGCACCAGCGGCGCCGCCCCGTCCCGGGCGCGCATGTCCGCGATGACCGTGCCGAACAGGTACCTGCACTGAGCCCCCGCGACCTCCCGCTGGGTGTAGGCGAGGTGCGTGGTGCAGACGGCGACGGCGCGATCGGCCGCGACGTCCAGGCACAGCCACGCCCGCTCCTCGGGGTCCTCCTCGTCCTGTGCCGGGTAGATCCCACCGCCCGCGGAGGACCCGGGCACCGACGGCCACCGCGAGACCAGGCCGATGCCGTACTGCTGGCCGTTGCGGCAGCGGTACGCCTCCCCGGTACGCCCGTTGCGCGCCGCCTGGAACGCCGACACGGCCGTGCCGCCGGGCACCGCATCGGCGAGCGCGCGCTCCAGCGACGACACGTCGTCCTGGCAGACCTCGTTCAGGGTGACCAGGTCGGGCAGCTCGGCGCGGACCACGGCGGCGGCCTCGGCCGTGGACCGGCCGGTGTAGCAGCCGGCGATGCCGCTGCTGCACAGGTTCAGCTGCAGCACCCGCACCGATCCGGCCTGCACGACGCCCGGGCCCGGTGGGCCGGGCGGGGGCCCGCCCGCGTCCGGGCCGGCCGTCGTCGCGGCGCACCCCGCCAGGCACGCGACCACGCAGGCGAGCAGCGCCACCCACAGCCCTCGGACGGACCGGTCGCTCATGCTCGCTAGTGCGGTGGCCACGAACGTTGCCGGGTTGATCGCGGGATCCAGGTGGTTCCTCGCAAGGCGCCGTCCGCAGCTCATACCGGGGTATTTGCCAGGAAGGCAACGCTGCGAGGGGCCGCCTGGGCCCGCGAGGAACCCGGTGGACGTTTGTGGCCGCCGCACTAGGTGCCGCAGTAGGTGACGTGGGGGCCGCCGCCCAGCGGCGCCGGCTCGGCGTAGCGCTCCAGCCCCGGACGCTCGACGAACGGATCGACAACGACCTCGACGAGGCGACGGAACGGCGCCATGTCACCGCCGCCGGCGGCGGTCAACGCCTCTTCCACCAGGTGGTTGCGGGGGATGTAGACAGGGTTGACCCGGTCCATGCCTGCCGCCACGGTGGTGCCGTCCCGGGGCAGCCGGGCCTGCCAGCGCGCATCCCACGCGTCGAACGCGTCCGGCTCGGTGAACAGGGATCGCGCCGGACGTCCCCGCAGGTGCGACGACAGCGCCCGGAAGAACGTCGTGAAATCCACGTGCTGGGCGTGCAGGAGCTCCAGCACGTCCTGGATCAGGGGGACGTCCGGGGCCTCGAGACCGAGCTTCGCGGCCATCCCCCTCGTCCAGTACCCCTCGTAGCGCTCGGCGAACGAGAGCACGGCGTCGGTGGCGGCCTCGACAGCGGCGTCGGTGTCCTCGTGGATCAGCGGCACCAGCGCCTCGCCCAGCCGCGCCAGGTTCCACTGGGCGATGGCGGGCTGGTTGCCGTAGGCGTAACGGCCGCGGTGATCGATCGAGCTGAAGACCGTCGCCGGGTCGTAGGTGTCCATGAACGCACAGGGGCCGTAGTCGATGGTCTCCCCGGAGATCGTCATGTTGTCGGTGTTCATGACGCCGTGCACGAACCCGACGAGCATCCAGCCGGCGACGAGCGACGCCTGCGCGTCGATGACCCGCCGGTAGAACTCCAGATAGGGGTTGTCCGCCTCGGCGACGTCGGGATGGTGCCGCGCGATCGCGTGGTCGGCCAGCTTCCGCACGAGCTCCTGGTCGCCGCTCGCGGCCGCGTACTGGAACGTCCCGACCCGCAGGTGGCTCGCCGCGACCCGCGCGAGCACCGCGCCGGGCAGCATCGTCTCCCGCACGACGTCGCTGCCGGTGGCCACCACCGCGAGCGCCCTGCTGGTGGGGATGCCCAGCGCGTGCATCGCCTCCCCCATCACGTACTCCCGCAGCATCGGACCGACGGCCGCCTTCCCGTCCCCTCCGCGAGCGAACGGCGTGCGACCGGAGCCCTTCAGATGCAGATCGCGTCGACGCCCGCCGGCGTCGACCAGCTCGCCCAGCAGCAGCGCCCGGCCGTCTCCCAGCCGGGGCACGTAGCCGCCGAACTGGTGGCCGGCGTAGGCCTGTGCGACAGGGCGCACTCCGTCCGGGACCGCGATGCCGACGAGCAGCTCGACACCGGCCGGTGCCCGCAACGCCTCGGCGTCGACACCCAGCTCGGTGGCCAGGTCCTCGTTGAGCATCAGCAGGGCGGGCGCCGGTGCCGCTGCCGCTGTCCACGGCACGGACAGCTCAGGCAGTTCGCGGGCGTAGGAATGGTCGAACTCCAGCAGCGGCCGGACGCTGACGCTCATGACCCGAGGCTACGTGGCCCGGCGGGCACTACGTCCGGTTCCCGGGACCTGCTCACGGGGGCGGGGTGGCTTCACGGGCCTCGTGCTCGGCTCGGTGAGCCACGCGGTGCTGCACCACGCACCGTGCCCGGTTGCCGTTGTCCGCCCCGAGCTGGGCTGACAGCGGAGCCGGCGAGCAACGGGACCACGTTGCTGCTGACGCTCTTCACCCGCGACATCCACCGCTCCCGCGCACCGGTCGCCAGCGTCGCGAGGGAGCACGGGTGGCGGACGTGGGCGGTGCCGCGACCGGGGGTCCGGCACTCGCTGCACCACCCGTCCCCGTCGTCGGTGTGGACGACCAGGAGCCGCGTGAACACGTCAGGCATGACGGAGAGCAGCTCGACCACCTCCCACCACGGGTCACGCGCAGGGTCGGTCACGGGAAGCCTCCGCGCGTACCCGGGCGATCGCCTCCAGTGCCTCAGCGGCTCCCGGAGCGGTACCGATCACGCACCTGCCCCCCGGTAGCTCCGTGACCCACAGCGCTCCCCCCTCTGTGTCCTGCTCGTCGTGGTCCACGCGTCCCCCTAGCCGGCCCCAGAACGTTCCAAACGTTCATAACAGTACCGAACATCGATGATCGCACTAAGTAGTAGCAACCAGGGCTGTTTGTCCCGAACGACCGCGAGCAGCGACGCGCGCGCTGAGCAGCGCCTAACGTCGTGAACGTGGAAGACCTCGTGACCACCGGAGACCTGGCGAAAGCGCTGGGTGTCTCCCGCGGTGCGGTGATCCGCTGGGTGAACGACGGGTTGATCACGCCGGACGTCACGACACCCGGAGGTCACCACCGCTGGTCCGTGGAACGGGTGCGCGAGCAGCTCAAGGGGCAGCGCAAGCGCGACGAGTAGCCCGGAAACGACTCCCCGAGAGGCGTGACCTCCGGCAGGGATCAACGGGCCCTCCGCCCCGTGCCGTGGCCTGCCGGGCCGGTCGAGGATCGGCCGGGGCGTGGTCCTCGAGGTCGACATCGCCCGCTTCGTCGCGCGCGGGTCCGGCTCGCCGGATGCGCGGGCGGCCGTGCACGTCGAGGAGCTGACACGACCGGTCGAACCGCTGCCGGTCACGGCTCGCCGCTCCGACGCCGCGCGCCGGATGCAGGCCGAGCACGCGGACGCCGTCCTGGTCGTCGACGGCGCCCGGCTCGTCGGGATCGTCACGGCGACGGACATCGTCCGCTCGCTCGCCTCGGTCACCTCCCCGGCAGCCGGCAGTTGCGGCATCGAGGTCTGATGGGCTCCGGTGGAGGGCATCCGGCCCTATCCGGACGAACGCGCCCGCATCGAGGCTGACGGCATGACCCCGTCGGACCTCAACGGTTCGGCGGGCGCAGCGGAACTCGTGGAGCTCGACCGCACGGAATGCCTGAGGCTGCTGGCCACGGGCGTCATCGGCCGGATCGTCTTCACGGAGGCCGCAATGCCCGCCGCCCATCCCGTGAACTACCTCCTCGACGGTGAGGAGGTCCTCTTCCGCACCGCCGACGGGCGGACATTCGCCGCCACCCACCGCACCGTCGTCGGTTTCCAGGCCGACGACCTCGATCCCGTGACACACACCGGCTGGAGCGTGCTCGGCGTCGGCCACGCCTACGAGGTGGTCGATCCCGAGCGCCTGGATGCACTCGACGCCACCATGGCGGAGTCGTGGGCTGGCGGCCGCGCAGGCCACGTCGTCGCCGTCCCCCTGCAGCACCTCACCGGTCGCCGGCTGCTCCCCACCGGCACGGCCGACGACGTGCCGGTCCGCCGGTAGCGCTGTGGACGCCCGCCGGGCCGTCCGGAACCGGATCAGGGCCGTTCGGCCCTGCGTTCCGGGTCGTTCGCGGGTCGGAGTGCCCTGTCCGGCGGCAGTAGCGTGGGTGAACCAGCGATGAGAGGCCCGGTGCCGTGACCATCTCCGTGTTCCTGCTGGACGATCACGAGATCGTCCGCCGCGGCATCGCGCAGCTGCTCGAGTCCGAGGACGACATCCAGGTCGTCGGCGAGGCCGGCACCGGAGCCCAGGCCATGGCCCGCATGCCGGCCCTGCGACCCGACGTCGCCATCCTCGACGTCCGCCTCCCCGACAGCGACGGCGTCACCGTCTGCCGCGACATCCGCTCCATCCTCACCCCGCCCCCCGCCTGCCTCATGCTCACCTCCTACTCCGACGACGAGGCCCTCTTCGGCGCGATCATGGCCGGGGCGTCGGGCTACCTGCTCAAACAGGTCACCGGCATCGACCTCGTCGGAGCCGTCCGCATCGTCGCAGGCGGCGGCTCACTCCTCGACCCGAAGGCCACCGCCGTCGTCCTCGAACGCCTGCGCACCGGCACCGAGCCCACGGACCCCCGCTACGCATCGCTCAGTCCCCAGGAACGACGCATCCTCGGCCTCATCGCCGACGGGCTCACCAACCGCCAGATCGGCGCCGAGATGTTCCTCGCCGAGAAGACCGTCAAGAACTACGTCTCCTCGGTCCTGCACAAACTCGGCTTCGCCCGCCGCACCGAAGCAGCCGTCTACGCCGCGGACCTCCGCCGCACCGACGGAAGCTGACCCGCGCAGGTCCTTCGGCCGTAGCGGGCACGGTGAGGTGGGGGCACCGTCATTGCTCGCACAGGCCGGCGTGGGCCGGCCCTCGTCGAATCCACGGGCGTGACCACGATGACCGACATCCCAGGTGCGCTCGGGCTGACCCCCGAGCAGGTCGAGGACGTACTGGCGACAGCGGGCCGCGCGCCGTCGCTGCACAACAGCCAGCCCTGGCGTTTCCGGCTGACCCCCCACCTCATCGAGCTGCACGCCGACCCGGAACGCAGGGTCCACCACGCCGACCCCGACGATCGCGAGCTGCGCATGGCGTGCGGGGCGGCACTGTTCAACCTGCGGCTGGCGCTGCACGGCCAGGGCATCCGACCGATCGTCACGATCCTCCCGGCCGGCGCCCACCCCGGTCTCCTCGCCGTCGTCCGGCACGGGGGCCGCAAGAGCGCCACTCCCGAACAGCTGCGGCTGCTGCGCGCCGTTCCCCTGCGCCGGACGAACCGGCACCCGTTCAGCGACGAGCCGGTGCCCCCACCCGCGTTGTACGCGCTCCGCCGCGCGGCGAGCGAGGAAGGCGGCCTGCTGCACGTCGTGGACGAGCCGGCCGCCCGGACCCGGCTGCAGCAGATGTCGGTCCGGGCGTACCGGGCCCAGACGGCGGACCCGGACTTCCGCGCCGAGCTCGAGCGGTGGACGGCGACCCCACCCGGACGCCGCGACGGGGTCCCCGCAACGGCAGGCGGCCCGCTCTCCGAACCCCAGGACCGGTGGGTGCTGCGCGACTTCCGCGGCGGCTCCGGTCCGGCGCGGCCACCCGGCAAGGACTTCGAGACCGAGCCGGTGCTCGCGGTGCTGACCTCCCAGCTCAGCGGCGCGCTGGGGGACGTCCACGCCGGGCTGGCACTGGAACGGATCCTGCTCACCACCACCGCTGAGGGGCTCGCCGTCTCCTTCCTGTCCCACGTCGTGGAGGTGCGCCAGACCCGGGAGGAGCTGCGCCGGCTCATCAGCGAGACGCGCCTGCCGCAGGCCGTCCTGCGGATCGGGCGCGGCTACCCCGTCGCCGCCACGCCCCGCCGCGAGATCTCCGACGTGCTCGACCCGGAGAGCAGCCGGACGTGAACAGCGGGATCCGGGTCCCTGGGCCCCCGGATCGAGGTCGAGCGGTCCTGCCGCCCCCGGCCCCGGTACGCCACGCTTCCGGGCACGGACAGCAGGCGAGAGCGAGGTGACCGCGATGAACGCCCTGGAGCACAGCGCACCCACCTTCGACGAACCCGCGGTGGTCGTCGGGGTCGACGGCACGCAGATCGCTCTGGAGGCCGTCCGCTGGGCCGCGGCCGAGGCCCGGCTCCGCCGCCTCCCGCTGCGCATCGTGCACGCGGCCCCCTACGCCGCGGGCCACGACGCACCGGCGGTGCGACGCGCCCAGGACATCCTGGCCCGCGCCTTCACCGTCGCCCGCCGCGCCGAACCCGGCCTGCGCAGCTCGACCCACGGCACGGAACAGCCGCCCGTCGACGCCCTGCTCGACGCGGCCGGGAACGCCCACCTCCTCGTCCTCGGCATGGGCGGCGGAGAACGCCCGCACGAGATCCTCATCGGCTCCGTCGCCCTCGAGGTCAGCGGTTGCGCGCGCTGCCCCGTCACCGTCGTCCGCGGCCGCCTTCAGCACCCGGACCGGCGCCCCCTGCTCGCCGGGGTCGACGAGCCCGCCACCGACGAGGCCGTGCTCGACGTCGCGTTCAGCGAGGCGCGGCGCCACCGCGACCGGCTCCTCGTCCTGCACGCCGGTGGCCCGCGCCACGACACGGAACCCGCCGTGCAGGACGACCTCGCCGACCAGCTCACCTCCTGGGCGGACCGCTACCCCGATGTCCCGGTCGACCTGCGGATCGTGCCCGGACCACCGGCGCCGGCACTGCTCGCCGCCGCGGTACTGGCGCGCATGGTCGTCCTGGGCACCCGCGGGCGCACCGCGCCGGCCCGCGTCCTCTTCGGATCCACCAGCCGGCAGGTCCTCCGCCGCTGCGGCGTGCCCGTCACCGTCGTGAGCCCCCACGCGCACCCCCGGGAGACCGGGCTCGTCGCGTCCGCGGAGCGCCGGCGCTGGTGAAGCGGCAGACCCCTCAGAGCAGGGCGCGGCGCCAGAGCGGTTCCACGCTCGCCCACTCGCGCTCCCAGCGGCTCGCGACCCTGGTCGGCAGGGCTTCAGTCCCGGGTTCCGCCCACCGGTCCCCTGGCACCGGAGGGCTTCACCACCAGAACCGGACACGGGGCGAACTCGACGAGCCTGGTGCTCGTCGATCCCAGCATCAGCCCGTCGACCTCACGATGGCCCTGGTGGCCGACGACCAGCAGCCGGGCCGCGCCGGCCCGATCCAGCAGGGCCCGCAACGCGGTGTCCTCGACGAGGTAGCGCTCGGTCGGCAGCGCCGGATGGGCCGCGGCGACGAACTCCAGCTCGGAGTCGAGCAGACTCCCGCCCTCGGCCGCGAGGGTCGCGTCGTCCTCGCTGCGCTGCCGCGGGCCGCCGTGCGGGCCGGCCACCACATCGGTCCACGTGTGCATCGCCACCAGCCGGACGCCCAGGGACTCCGCGAGCTCGGCGGCGAGCATCAGGGCCGCGTGGCTGGCTGCGGAACCGTCCACGCCGACCACCACGGGGCCGCTGCGTGGCGGCGGCACCTGTGGAGCGGCGCCTCGAACCACCGCGACCGGGCAGGCGGCCCGGTTGATCAGGTCACGCGCGACGGAGCCGGCGAGCATCCCCGTCCAGGCCCCCTCCCCGTAGCTGCCGAGGACGAGCAGGCGGGCCTCCGCCGCCTGGCCGGCGAGCACGTCGACGACCGCCCCCGCCGTCTCCACCACGTCGGTGTCGGCTCCGGCCCGTTCGGTGCCGCGCATCAACTCGCTCAGCCAGGGCGGCGACGACGGGCCGGACCCGCCGACGGGAACACCGGGCCCGACGTGCACCAGCCGCAGCGGCGCGTTGCACGCCGCGGCGAGGTCCGCCGCCCACTCGGCCGCGTCGCGTGCGGAGTCCGACTGATCGACCCCGACGACGACCGGGCGGGAACCGCGGGCGCTCGCTCCCGTCGAACCGACGTTCATCCGCGCTGTCCTCCCGCTCGCCATCAGGGACGACTGGGCGACCGCCAGTCACCGGCCGCTCCCTCGAGGGTGTCCAGCCGTCGCAGATACTCCGCCTCGTCGATCTCTCCGCGGGCGTACCGCTCGGCGAGCAGCTGTTCCGGGCTGGGGCGCGCGGACTGCTCAGCGCGGCGGTCAGTGCCGCCGATCCGCAGGTAGCGCCCCAGCGCGACGATCACGGCGATCACCAACGCCCAGAACGCGACCGAGCTCACCGACATCAGCACCCAGCCCCATGCGGTCATCTGGTTGCCCCACCAGTACATCATCGGATCCTCCTCACCTCGCCGCGGCACACAGACCGGCCAGGACATCCTGTTCCGGGCCACCGCGCGGCGATCAGGGCACGACGGCCCGTCACGGTCGCCGGAGGTCCCCACTCACGCGGGACTCGCGGACCAGGCCTCGGAGCTGTCCGGGCACCCGGCGCCGGGGGGTCCCGGACGGGTAGGGCCGTTCGGCCTCTTCTCCTCACCGCCTCGGACGGTCGACCATCCCGGGACCGGAGTGGCTCGTCTGAGGAGAGAGCGCCATGGCCTCGGTTCGGAACGTGTACGACCACGGCGGAACCTGGATCGGCACCGCGACAACGCGTGGCGTTGTGCGTGACCACAGCGGTGTGCGGATAGGCACCGCGACCACGGCAGGCGACGTGCACGACCACAGCCGGGTCCGGATCGGGAGGGCTCGAACCCCCGCGTCGCAGTAGCGGCCGGAGGCTTCCAATCCGAGGACGGGACGTTCGGCCCTTCTCGGCCCGGGGCGGCATGGACTTGGCTGGCTTCCGAGCGCCCGACACCCCGAGTCTCAGGAGCCGGCCCATGACAGTCACAGCAGGCGGGACCTACTCCGCGGTCGCGAGCCGCTCCGACGGCGGCGAGCTCGATCGCCTCGACGCCTGGTGGCGTGCCGCGAACTACCTCGCGGTCGGCCAGATCTACCTGCTGGACAACCCGCTGCTGACGCACCCGCTACGGCCGGAGGACATCAAGCCCCGGCTGCTCGGGCACTGGGGGACGACACCGGGACTGACATTCCTGTGGGCCCACCTCAACCGCGTGATCAAGCGACGCGGTATCGACACGCTGTTCGTGACGGGGCCCGGACACGGCGGGCCGGCGGTGGTGGCCACGGCGTGGCTGGAGGGCACCTACACCGAGCGCTTCCCCGACGTCTCGCGGGACGCGGCCGGCATGGCCAGGTTGTTCCGGCAGTTCTCCTTCCCCGGTGGCATCCCGAGCCACGCGGCTCCGGAGACCCCGGGGTCCATCCATGAGGGTGGCGAGCTCGGCTACTCGCTGGCGCACGCCTACGGGGCCGCGCTGGACAACCCGGGACTGCTCGTGGCGTGTGTGATCGGCGACGGTGAGGCGGAGACGGGCCCGCTGGCCGCGTCCTGGCACGCCAACAAGTTCCTCAACCCGGTCTCCGACGGCACGGTGCTGCCGATCCTGCACCTCAACGGGTACAAGATCGCGAACCCCACGGTGCTGGCCCGCATCCCGGAGCGGGAGCTGCTCGCCCTGCTGGAGGGGTACGGCCACGAGCCGTTCGTCGTCGAGATCGCCGTCGACGAGGACCACCTGGCCGTGCACGCGCGGATGGCGGCGGCCATGGACCGGATCATGACCAGCATCGCCGGCATCCGTGCCCGGGCGGCACGCGGCGAGCTCACCGAGCGGCCCCGCTGGCCGGTGCTGGTACTGCGCAGCCCGAAGGGGTGGACCGGTCCCGCGGTGGTCGACGGTCTCCCGATCGAGGGGACGTGGCGGGCGCACCAGGTGCCCCTGTCCAGGGTGCGGGAGGACCCCGCGCACCTGGCACAGCTGGAGGAGTGGATGCGCTCCTACCGGCCGCAGGAGCTCTTCGACGCCGAGGGCGGTCCCGTCCCGGAGCTGCGGGCGCTGGCCCCGCTGGGCGAGCGACGCATGAGCGCCAGCCCCCATGCCAACGGCGGCGAGCTGCTGGAGCCACTGCGGCTGCCGGACTTCCGCAAGCACATGGTGGACGTGCCGGAGCCCGGCGGCGCCACCGCCGAGGCGACTCGCGTGCTCGGTGGCTGGGTGCGCGACGTCATCCGCGCCAACCCGTCGAACTTCCGCCTGGTCGGCCCGGACGAGGTGGCGTCGAACCGGCTGCAGGACGTGTTCGAGGTGACCGACCGCCAGTTCGAGGGCGAGCTGCTGGCGACCGACGAGCACCAGAGCCCCCACGGGCGGGTGCTCGAGGTGCTCTCGGAGCACCTGAGCGAGGGTTGGCTGGAGGGCTACCTGCTCACCGGCCGGCACGGGCTCTTCACCTGCTACGAGGCGTTCATCCACATCATCGACTCGATGCTCAACCAGCACGCCAAGTGGATCAAGGTGAGCCGGTCGATCCCCTGGCGGCGCCCGATCGCGTCGCTGAACTACCTGCTCACCAGCCACGTCTGGCGCCAGGACCACAACGGCTTCTCCCACCAGGACCCGGGCTTCATCGACCACGTCGTGAACAAGAAGTCCGAGATCGTCCGGGTCTACCTTCCGCCGGACGCCAACACACTGCTGTCGGTGATGGACCACTGCCTGCGCAGCCGCGACCAGATCAACGTCGTCGTCGCGGGCAAGCAGCCCGCGCCGCAATGGCTCGCCCCCGACGCCGCGCTGGCACACGCCAGCCGTGGGATCGGGCTCTGGGAGTGGGCGAGCAACGACGCGGGAACGGTGCCCGACGTCGTGCTGGCCTGCTGCGGGGACGTGCCGACCCTGGAGACGCTCGCCGCGGTGTCCCTGCTGCGCCGGCACCTGCCCGAGCTGCGGGTACGGGTGGTCAACGTGGTGGACCTGATGCGGTTGCAGAACGCGGGCGAGCACCCGCACGGCCTGTCCGACCGGGAGTACGACGCGCTCTTCCCGCCCGGTACCCCGGTGATCTTCGCCTTCCACGGCTACCCGTGGCTGATCCACCGCCTCACCTACCGCCGGCACAACCACGAGGACCTGCACGTGCGCGGCTACAAGGAGGAGGGGACCACCACCACCCCGTTCGACATGCTGATGCTCAACGACCTCGACCGGTTCCACCTCGTGGCCGACGTGATCGACCGGGTGCCCGACCTGGGCGTCCGGTACGCGGCCCTGCGCCAGCACATGTTCGACGAGCGGATGCGCTGCCGCGCACACACGCGCCGGACGGGCGAGGACGCCCCGGACGTGCGCGACTGGGTGTGGACGGGCTGACCGTGCGGGTCCTCGTGGTCAATGCGGGCTCGAGCACCGTGAAGGTCCGGCTGCTCGACGCCCACGACGCGCTCGTGCACCGCGGCGACCTGCCCGCCGACCGCGGGCGCCCGCAGCCGGGCGCGCTGGAGGAGGCAGTCGGTGAGCTGGGCGCGATCGACGCCGTCGGGCACCGGGTGGTGCACGGCGGGCAGGTCTTCCGCGGGCCGGTGCGGGTGGACGACGCGGTGCTCGACGAGCTGGACCGCCTGACGGCGCTCGCCCCGCTGCACCAGCCACCCGCGCTCGCGGCGATGCGCGCCACCCGCGCCGCTCTGCCCGATGTCCCCGCGGTCGCCTGCTTCGACACGGCCTTCCACGCCACCCTGCCCGCCGCCGCGTCCACCTACGCGGTGCCGCAGCGGTGGCGTACCGAGTTCGGGGTGCGCCGGTACGGCTTCCACGGGCTGGCGCACGAGTGGGCCGCCCGGCGGGTGGCCGCCCTCGCCGGTCCGGGCCTGCGCACGGTGGTCGCCCACCTCGGTTCGGGGGCGTCGCTGTGTGCCGTCGAGTGGGTGGCCGACGAGCCGCACTCGGCCGACACCACGATGGGGTTCACCCCGACCGCCGGGCTCGTGATGGCGAGCCGCAGCGGCGACCTCGACCCCGCGGTTCCCCTGTGGCTGGTCGAGACCGTGGGGCTCGCGGCGGCCGAGGTGAGCACCGCCCTGCAGCGCGACTCCGGTCTCGTGGGACTGGCCGGCTCCGCCGACATGCGCGCCGTACTGGCGGCCGCACGGATCGGGGAGCCGGACGCGGTGCTGGCGGTGGACGTGTGGCTGCACCGCCTGCGGGCCGGGATCGCGGCGATGGCGGCGGCGCTCGGCGGACTCGACGTGCTGGTCTTCAGCGGCGGCGTGGGTGAGCACGCCGCGCAGCTGCGCAGCCGGGCGGTGGACGGGCTGGGCTTCCTCGGGCTCGCGGTCGACCCCGGGGCCAACGACTCGGCGCCACCCGAGACCGACACCGACATCAGCGTCCCGGGGAGCAGAGCCCGCACGCTGGTGGTGCACACCCGGGAAGAGCTCGTGATCGCCGGGCAGGTACGCCACCTGCTCGGTGCGCGCTCAGGACCGTCCTCCGCCTTCCAGCATGCGCTGTAGGGCCGTCGACGAGTAGGACGGGCCTGCGCCCGCCCGCCGGACGACCGCGGACCTCACATCCCCTGGGCCTGCCGCGCTGCCTCTGCTCGGACGCAGTACCGGCCGTGTCTCTCCGACAGCTCCCGATCACCGAGCGCGGAGGCCGCCGAGACCGAGAGCCGGAAGACCTCGGGCCAGTACCGCCAGTTGACCCACATCCGGGAGAACGGCTGCAGCGCCTCGACGGTGCGCACGATCGCGGAGTGGTCGCCCATCGCGAAGGCCAGCCGCAGCGCGCCGAGCCAGTTCTCGCCCTCGACCTCCAGCCAGCGCTGCGCGGAGACCGGCTCGTAGAACACGGTCTGCGGATCGGACTGGTCGTCCTCGGCCTGGCGGGAGGGCTGGAACCAGCCGGCGGCGCCACGGGCCGTCGCGAGGAGCCAGGAGACGAGCCGCCGGCGGGCTGCCTCGACGTCCGCGTGACTGTCCTCGGCCATCAGCTGTTCCTGCGCGAACAGCCGGATGAGGTCGTGGAACCCGGCGCGTTGGTCGGTGACCGACATGAGCAGGCCGAGCTCGACGAGATCGTCGAGGCGCTTGCCGACCTCGTGTGCCGGCAGCTCGGTCAGCACGGAGGCCACGGCGACTCCCGCGTCAGGGCCGGGGACCAGTGCGAGCCGCCGGAACACGAGCCGGGTGGTCGGGTCGAGCTGGCCGTAGGACACGGAGAAGGCGGTGCGGATCTGCAGGTCCCCCGCGGACAGGTGGTCGAGCCGGCTCTCCTCGTCGGCCAGCAGGCGAGCCATCGTCTCGATGGTCCAGCCGGGCCTGCTGAGCAGGCGGTTGCCTGCGATCCGCAGTGCGAGTGGATAGTTGCCGCACAGCCGGGCGACCCACCGCTCGAGCTCGGGTTCAGGGCGCGCGGTGGCGTCGGGCTCGATGACGGCGCGCAGCATCGCGGCGGCGTCCGCGTCGCTGAGCGGACAGAGCGCGAGGCGCCGGGCGCGGTCGAGCCCACCGAGCTTCCGCCTGCTCGTGATGAGCGCCACGGTCCCGCCCGGGTCGGGCAGCAACCCCCGCACCTGGGCCTCGTCCGCCGCGTTGTCGAGGAGCAGCAGCATCTTCCGTTCGCGCAGGGTGCGCCGCAGGAGCTGGCCGCGGTCGGTGGGGTGCGCGGGGATGCGGTCGACGTCGACGCCGACCGCGCGCATCAGGCGCAACTGCACCACGTAGGGGTCGAGTGGTTCGCTGTCGCTGCCGCGCAGGTCGCAGAACAGCCGCCCGTCGGGGAACTCGGTGCGCGAGGCGTAGGCGCTGCGCACCGCCAGCGCCGTCTTGCCGATGCCGGCCGCCCCGGCGATCACGACCGGAGCCGAACGGCCGCGGAGGGCCGTGGTGACGACGGCGAGCGCAGCGGCGCGCCCGGTGAAGTCCGGGATGTCCGGGGGCAGCTCACACAACGGGGCCGGCGCGGGCCGGGCGCGACCTCCCCTGGCGGCGCCCAGCAGCAGCTTCCGCTCGTCGTCGGGAACGCCGAGCGCGGTGGCGAGGGCCGCCACCGTGCGCGCGTGGGGTTTCCTGCTGTGCCCCCGTTCCATGTCGCTGAGCGCCCGCACGCTCACACCGGAACGCACCGAGAGATCTTCGAGGGTCAGACCGGCGTTGTGGCGGAAGGTCCGCACGAGCTCTCCGAGATCGGACGGCTCCGGCATGGCCACTCCCTCCGGTTCGGCTGTGACCGCGTGTCGGCAAGGACGCGAGACCGACAGTAGTCCGCGCATCCCGGTCGAGCGGCGGATGTCACGGCCCTCGCCGGGTCCCCACGCCGCCGCGATGTGGTCAGGTGGCGCGGCGGGAGCGCAGGCGGGCCTGGGTGTAGACGGCGGCGGCGACCAGGATGAGGAAGCCCTGGAAGAAGTACTGCCAGGACTGGCCGAGGTCGAGGAACGTCGTCGCGTTGAGCACCTGCTGGATCAGGGCCGCGCCCAGCAGCGTGCCGATGAACGAGCCGCGCCCGCCCAGCAGGCTCGCCCCGCCCAGCACCACCGCGGTGATGCTGGACAGCGTGTAGCTCACGCCCTGGGTGGCGTCGCCGACCCCGATCTGGGCCATCAGCAGGAGCGCGCCCAGGAAGGTGAGCAGGCCCGCGACGACGTAGGCCAGCACGTGCGCGCGGTTCACCTTCACCCCGAGCCGGCGGGCCGAGTCCTCGTGCGAGCCGACCGCACGCAGGCCGCGCCCCCACGGCGTGAGCCGCAGGGCCAGTTCCAGGCCGACGGCCACCACGACGGCGGCGATGAACGCCAGTGGCACGGAGCCGGTGGTGGCGGTGATCAGATCGGTGATCCCCGTGCTGATGAACCCGGCCTGGAACGGGCGCAGCAGCAACGACACGCCCTGCAACCCGATGTAGAGGGTGAGCGTGGCGGCCACCGACGTGAACCCGCCGTAGCGCACCAGCACGCCGTTGAGCAGCCCGCTCGCCGCGGCCACCACGATCATGATCACCAACGCCAGGACGATCGTGCCCGCGGTCGCACCGTCGACGAGGAAGAAGGACGCGATCACCACCAGGAGCCCGGCCAGCGGCCCGAGGGAGAGGTCGATGCCGCCGGTCATGATCACCACCGTCTGCCCCATGGAGATGAAGGCCAGGGCGCTGAGCAGGGCGAGCACCGAGGACACGTTGAACGGCGCGAGGTAGCGCGTGTTGTGCGCGAACGTGTAGGCCCCGAGCGCGAGGATGACCAGCGCCAGGACGACGCTCGGCGCGTAGTCGCCCTTGGCCAGGCGCCGCAGCCGCGAACCGCCCCCGCTCTCCGCGGCGGGTCCGGACTCCTGCCTGCGCAGGGTGACGGCGCCGACCACCGTGCTGGTGATGTTCTCCTCGGTGACCTCGTCCCCGTCGAGCTCGCCGACCACGTGTCCCCGGGAGAAGACGACCACCCGGTCGCACAGGCCCTCCAGCTCCTTGGCGTCGGAGGAGACCACGACGACCGGCACGCCGGACGCGGCCACGTCCCGCATGATCTGGTAGATCTCCGCCCGCGCCCCGACGTCCACGCCCTGCGTCGGCTCGTCGGCCAGCAGGATCTTCGGACCGGCCAGCAGAGCGCGGGCCAGCACCACCTTCTGCTGGTTGCCGCCGGAGAGCGCCATGACGTCGGTGTCGATGGAGGCCGTCTTCACCGCCAGCCTGCGCACCTCCTCGTCCACGGCGGCCCGCTCCCGCACGCGGTCCACCACACCGGCGGTGGCCAGCGCCGGCAGCGCGCTCACGGCTGCGTTCTCCCGCACCGACATGGTCGTCATGAGGGCCTCGGCGTGCCGGTCGGCCGGCATGTAGGCCGTGGCGTCGACGAGAGCACGTCCCGCGATCGGCCGCCCGTCGAGGGTGATGCGCCCGGTGCTGCGCACCAGCCCGGCGAGCGCGCGCAGGAACTCGCTCTGCCCGTTGCCGACGATGCCGGCCAGGCCGACGATCTCCCCGCGCCGCACGCTCATCGAGGCGTCGTGGAACCCCTCCCCCGACAGTCCCGTCACATCCAGCACCTCGGGGGCGTCGTCCGAGGGCGGGTGCTTGGCCGGGAAGGCCGCGGCGAGCTCGCGGCCGATGATCATCCGCAGCAACGCGTCGTCGTCGATGTCGGCGACGCGGCTGGTGCCCCGGACGCTGCCGTCGCGCAGCACGGTCACCTCGTCGGCGATGCGGCGGACCTCGGCCATGCGGTGGGTGATGTAGACGACCGCGCAGCCGCGGGCCGTCGCCTTCCTGACCTGCTCGAACAGCATCTCCGTCTGGTCCGCGCCCAGCGGCGCCGTCGGCTCGTCCAGGATCAGCACCTTCGGCTCCAGCGCCACCGCCTTGGCCACCTCCAGCAACTGCTTCTGAGCCACCCCGAGCCCGTCCACCCGGTCGTGCAGCCGCACGGTCGAGCCGACGGTGCGCAGGAGATCGGCCATCCACGCCCGGGTGCTCCCACCCGTGGACATCCGTCCCGCCGGCACCGCCACCCGGATGTTCTCCGCCACCGTCATGTCGGGCAGGACGGCCGGGTGCTGGTGCACGATCGCGATGCCCAGCCGCGTGGCGGCGTCGGCGGTCAGGACCGGCACCTGCTCGCCGTCGACGCTGATGTCGCCGTGGTCGGGCTGCACCGAACCCGAGGCCACCCCCATCAGCGTCGACTTGCCCGCGCCGTTCTCGCCGAGCAGCGCGTGCACCCGGCCGGGGAGCACATCGAGCGAGACGTCGGTGAGCGCGCGTACCGCTCCGTAGGTCTTGGTGACCCCGGCCAGGCTCAGGGCCGGGGTGGTGGTCCGGGTCGTCGCCGGCATGTCCGCTCCTCGCTGTCGGGGTTACTGGAGTGCGGCGATCTGGTCGGCCGCGCTGAGGCTGCTGGACACGAAGGCGTCCATCGGCAGCGCTGCGTCGCAGGTGACCGGATGTGGCATCCCGGAGAGGGAGTCCTCGAACGCGCTCTGCGGGTACACGGTCGACTGCGGTATGACGCCGCCACTGGCCCGCGCCACCGCGTTGTCGACGGCCAGGCGGGGCATCGCGTTCTGTGAGGAGACCGTGAACAGCGGGAACTCGTGCCCGGCGTCCTTCTGCTGCTGCCAGTCGCAGGCCAGCTGGTTGGCGTCCTCGGTGGCGATCGCCGGGATCTGGCGGCCGGCCTGCGCAAAGGCCGGGAACGAGCTCGCGAGTGCCGAGCCGAAGTCGGTGGTGATCGCATCGATCTCCGGGTACTTCGCCAGCGCCGCCGTGATCACCTGCTGGGTCTGTGCGGCGTCCCAGTTCGTCACCTCGTACGGGGTGTTGCCGACGAAGTGGATGTCCGGGTACGTCGCCAGCACGCTCTGCATGCCCTGGTACTCCGCGAGGCTCTGCGAGTTCGCGGACGGGCCGCCCAGGTTGAGCACGTTCCCCTTGCCGTGCAGGGCCTTCACCAGCCACTGCGCCCAGAGCACCCCGACCTGCCGGAAGTCGGTGCTGACGAAGGCGTCGTAGTCGGTGCCGGGCCGCCCGCCCGGGCTGATCCGGTACGGCACGGTGATCACGCCCGCGCGGTACGCGCTGCGCAGGGCGGGCAGCATCGCCTGCCCCGCGTCCGGGAAGACCACCAGTGCCTGGGCGCCCTTCGCCACCAGCCCCTGGATGTCGGAGACCGCCTTCTGGGTGTTGCTCTGGCCGTCGGTGTAGGAGAAGGAGGTCACGCTCGGGCACTTCGCGATCTCGGCCTTGGTCTCGCCGAGGGCGACCTTGCGCCAGTTGTTGCCGCCGAAGCCGTCGGCGAGCGCGAACGAGACCGGGTTCGGCCCGCACCACGACGGCACGTCGGCGTTGAGCGGACGGCCCGGGACGGCCGGGGCCGGGTGGTGGCCGGTCGTGTTGATCGAGCACGCGGCCAGGGTCAGGGCCAGCACGCCCAGGCAGGCCACCGCCGTTCGCCGCACGATCTGGGTGGGCATGGGGATCTTCCTCGATCTCGGGAGGCCGTGGTCAGGCCACGGCGCTGCGGGGACGCCCGCGGCGCAGCCGGGCACGGACGGCGGGCCAGTCGATCGTGTAGATCGCCACCCCGGCGGCCAGCGCCAGCGCCTGGACGATGTTGCCGGTGGCGGGGTTGACGCCGAGGGTGAGCACGAGCTGGTTGAGCTGGGAGAGGAACAGCGCGGCGACCACACTGGCGACGGCACTGCCCTTGCCGCCGAGCAGCGACGTGCCGCCGAGCACCACCGCGGCAACCGACGGCAGGAGCTGGGAGTCGCCCTGGAAGGCGCTGGGCGTGGTCACGATCCCGGCGAGCAGGATGCCGGCGACCGTGTAGAGCAGCGATGCCCACACGTAGGCCGCGAGCTGGTGGCGCTTGACGCGCAGGCCGGCGAGGCCGGCTGCCACCGGGTTGTCGCCGACCGCCTCGAAACGGCGCCCCGCCACCGACCGCTTGACCAGGAAGCCGGTCCCGGCGGTGAGCAAGGCCGCGAACCAGACCGCGTGCGGCAGCCCGAGCAGGGCCCCGGTCGCGATCGTGCGCATCGCGTCGGTGGTGCTGGTCGGCGAGCCGCCGGAGACCCCCAGCACCACCGCGTAGAGCAGCGCGTTCGTGCCGAGGGACGTCACGATCGCGGGCATGCCCAACCGGCTGACCACCAGCCCGTTGAGCAGGCCTGCCAGCAGTCCGGCCAGGAGCGCCAGCAGCACCGCCGGCAGCAGCTTCCCGCTGTCGCCGTCGGGGACGTGCGTCACCAGGACCACCGCCAGTGAGACGGTGCCCGGCACCGAGAGGTCGATGCCGGCCTGCTGCACCACCAGGGTCTGGCCCAGCGCGATGACGGCCAGCACCGCGGCGAACGGCAGCATTCCCTGCAGCGAGCTGCGGCTGAGGCTGTCCGGCTGGGCGACCAGACTGACCAGGAACAGCAGGATCGTCGCGCCCAGGATCGTGACCAGGCCGCGGGAGGCACGGCCCGACCGCAGCAGCCCGCCGATGCCGCCGGTCACCGCCGACGGTCCGGCGATGGGCGAGGGATCGGCTGCGGTGGCCGGCATGCGGTCCTTTGCCGTATCGCTCATGTTCTCAGCGCCACGGGTCCACCAGGATCTTCCCGGTGGCCCGGCGATCGACGAGGGCGTCCAGACCCTCGGGCACCAGCGCGTCCAGGCCGATGACCCGCTCCAGCAGGTGCTCGGCGATGCCGTCGGCCGTCAGCAGGCGCAGTGCGGCCGGGATGTCCTCACCGCACACGTGCGCGACGGTGCTGCGCAGGTCGACCTCGCGCAGGATCACGTCGGCGAGGTCGAGGTCCTGCGGGCCGTGGGCGAGCCCGACCAGCAGCACCCGGCCGCCCCGGGCGGTCATCCGCACGGCCCGTTGCGCAGCGCCGGACACCCCGCTGGCCTCGATCACGAGCGGAGCACCCTCGCCGCCGGTCAGATCGCGCACGAGATCCACCGGGTCGCGCGTGGAGACGTCGTAGGTCTCGGTCGCGCCGAGCGCGCGAGCCGTGGCCAGCCGGGCGTCGTCCACGTCGAGCGCGATGATCCGTCCCGGCCGGCTCCCGGTGAGCCCGCAGAGGATGAACGAGCCGATCGCACCCGCACCGACCAGCACCACCGTCTCGCCCGGTGCCACATCTGCCCGGCGGGCGGCGTGCAGGCCCACCGCGAGCGGCTGAGCGAGCCCGGCGGCGTCGTCCGGGCACGCGTCCGGAATCGGTACGCAGGTCGACGCGGGCACCGCCGCGTACCCGGCGAGACCGCCGTCGGCGCTGAGACCGAGCGTCCAGTAGCGGGCACAGAGGTTGGTCCGGCCGGCGAGGCACCATGAGCAGTCACCGCAGGACACGCCGGCGCCGGTCGCGACACGGCGCCCGGCGAGGTACGCGGCGTCTTCCCCGTGCTCGACCACCTCGCCGATGAACTCGTGGCCGAGCACCATCGGCCCCAGATGCCCGCTGGCCGGGTGCCGGCGGAGCACCGGGAACATGCCCGGGCCGTGCTGGTACTCGCCGGCATCGGTGCCGCAGATGCCCGAGCGCGTGACCCGGACCAGCACCTGGCGCGGGCCGGCGACCGGCACCGCGCGCTCCTCGATCCGCACGTCCCCGGCGCCGTGGTAGACGGCGGCGCGCATGGTCGCAGCGGCCATCACGCCTGCTCCATCGTGATGTGCACCTTCACCTGGTCACGGTCGGTCCGGGCCAGCTCCACGGCCTTGTCGGCCTCAGCCAGCGGCACGCACGTGGTGACGAGCGGAGAGAGGTCGACACCGGTGCGGGCCAGGAACCGCAGCGTCTGTGGCCAGACCCCCGGCGAGCCGATGGTGCCGCGCACCTGCAGCTCCTTCGACTGGATCAACCCGAGTCGCGCCGGAGCCGACCCGCCGACGTCGATGCCGACGTTCACCAGCCGGGCCCGGAACGCGGCGATCTCCAGGGCCGCGGCCATCGCGCTCGGCTTCCCGCTGGCCTCGATCACCACGTCCGCGCCGCGACCGCCGGTGTGCTCCATGACGTCGTCCACGAACCCGTCCGCCGTCGGGTCCAGGCACACCTCGGCCCCGAGCCGCCGCGCCAGGTCGGCCCGGTCCGCATTCGGCTCCGCCACGATCACCCGCGCGCGACGGCCGACGGCCGCGGCCACCACGCCGAGGCCGATCGGGCCCGCTCCCAGCACCGCGACCGTGTCGCTCGCGTCGAGATCACCTGCCCGGCGCGTGGCGTGGTACCCGCAGCTGAACGGCTCCACCAGCGCGCCCTGCGTCCAGCTCATGGAGTCCGGCAGGCGGTGCAGCCACTCCGGGCGCGCCACGAAGTACTCGGCGGCGGCGCCGCTGATGCTGAACCCGAAGTGGTCGGCCCCGATCACGCACTCGCCGACCACCCGGTCGTGCTCCCGGAAACCGGTGACGGCCGAGCCGGCCGCCACGATCTCGCCGGCCCATTCGTGCCCCGGGATCAACGGGTACGTGAAGGGGATGATGTAGCGGCCCTCGAGCAGCTCGATGTCGGAGTGGCAGACGCCCACGGTTCTCGCGGCCACCAGCACCTCGTCCGGGCCGATCTCCGGCACGGGGATCTCCTCGACGCGAGCGGCGGAGTCGCCGACGAATCGCAAGGCCTTCATGTGTTCTCCAGTCCGTGCCCCGGTGCCCGCGGCACAAGGTGTTTCACGAGTCGACCCGGACCAGCAGCTTCTGGGCGTCACCGGCCGGGTCCAGCAGGCGCTCGAAGCCCCGGGCGACGATGTCGTCCACGCCGATCACCTCTGTCAGCACCTTCTCCACCGGCAACCTGCCGGTCGCGATGAGCGCGGTGATCCGGGGGAAGTCGTGCACGGGGTAGCACCAGGTGCCGATCAGCGAGAGGTCCCGGTTGGACAGTGCCATCGGGTCGATCGTCGCCGGTGCGACGTGCAGCCCGACCTGCGTGGCCGTGCCGTGCGCGCGCAGGCTCGCCAGCGCGACGCTCAGCCCGCCCTGCGAGCCGGAGCACTCGGCGGCGACGTCCACCCCGATCCCGCCGGTGAGCTCACGCACCGCGTCCGGCACGTCGTCGGCGAGCGGGTCGAGCACGACGGCCACACCGAGGGCCTCGATCAGCGCCCGGCGCCTCGCGTTCGGCTCGCTGACGATGACCGTCGAGGCACCGCCGGCGTGCGCGTACAGCGTGGCCAGCGCGCCGATCGGTCCGGCGCCGGTGACGAGGACCGTGTCACCGGCGCGGAACCCGGTGCGGTCCACGCCGTACGCGGCCACCGCGGTCGGTTCCACCAGCGCGCCCTGGATGTCACTGACCGAGCCGGGGAGCGGACAGACCTGGTGGCCGGGAACCACCACCTGCTCACTGATCCCGCCGCCCTGCCAGCTGAGCCCCGTGCACGCCATCGTCGTGCAGAGGTGGTTCAGCCCGCGCAGGCAGTAGTAGCACTGTCCACAGTAGATCAGCGGCATCACGGCGGCGCGGTCGCCGGCGCGGACCCCGGTGACGTCACCGCCGACCTCCAGCACCTCGCCGGAGAACTCGTGACCGAGCACCTGCGGGGCGGCCGCGCCCGTCAGCGGGTGCGGGGCGGTCGGGATGACGATCGGACCGGCCGCGTACTCGTGCAGGTCCGTGCCGCAGATTCCGGAGAGGTAGGGCCGCAGGCGCACCTCTCGCGGACCGAGCGGGCCCGGTTCGGCGACCTCCTCGACCCGGACGTCGTTCTTGCCGTGGTAGACGGCGGCTCGCATCGTCAACTCCTGTGTTGGCGGGTCCGTCAAGGTGTTCAGCACGATGTGCGTCAGCAGTGAACATCTCTCCCCCGGCCGCGTCAAGCACTCTCCGGACACCTGCGTCGGAAGCGCCATATGCGCAGTTCGGGACACCGCGCGCTGACGACGCCGGCCTGACCGCTGTTCACTGACGCCAAACGCCGCCACGCACCCCTCATTGCAGCAAAGCCACTTTCACGCAACGTCGTTGCGTGAAAGTGGCTTTGCTGCAACACCGGGCGGGCGGGCGTCAGCCCAGCGGCGGGATGATCCGCTCCGCGCGCAGGCGCTCGAACAGGTCGAGGAAGGACCGGCGGGTGTCCTGGACGACGGTGAAGCCGAAGGACCGGCTCTTGGTCATGTCCGCGAAGGTCTCGGTCTCCCGGCCCAGGTCGCCGTCGGTGTGCCACCAGGATGCGAGCTCCTCCAGCTTGGTGGGCACCAGGCCGTGCTTCTCCACGATGCGGTCCCACACCGGGCCCGCGGCGGCGAGCCGGTCGGCCAGCGGCTGGGCGTGGCCGGGGTACTGCGCCGGCGGCACGCCCAGGCCGTCGGCCAGCACGGGCCACAGCTGCCGCCAGCGGAACACGTCGCCGTTCACGGCGTTGAACGCCTGGTTCCAGGCCTCGGGCGTGCTCGCGGCCCACACCAGTTGCTTGGCCAGCAGCCGGGCGTCGGTGACGTCGGTGACCCCGTTGAACTGCTCGGGCGAGCCGGGGAAGACGAAGGGCTCCCCGGTCTCGCGGCTCAACGCCCCGTACACGGCCAGGGTCACGCCCATGTTCATCGCGTTGCCCAGCGCCCACCCGATCAAGGTGTGGGGACGGTGGACGGACCAGGTGAAGCCGCTGCGCTCGGCGGCCTCGAACAGGACGTCCTCCTGCGCGTAGTAGAAGTTCTGGTTGGGCAGCCGCGGCTGTTCCTCGCGGAACGGGGTCTCCATCGGCGTCCGCGCGTACGCCTCGAACGGGCCGAGGTAGTGCTTGAGGCCGGTCACCAGTGCGACGTGCGCGAGGCCGCCGGTCTCACCGAGCGGCTCGAGCAGGTTGGTCATCATGGCCGCGTTGACCTCGCAGTTCTCTGCTTCGGTCGCCCGCCGCTGCCAGGTGCAGTAGAAGACGTGGGACGGCCGCAGATCGGCCACCGCCCGCCGCGTGGCGGCGGAGTCCAGCAGGTCCGCGGCCACCGGCCGGATCCCCGGTTCCGGCACCGTTCCGCTGCGGGAGAGCCCGTGCACCTCCCACCCCTCGGCGAGCAGTTGCCGGGCGGTGTTGTTGCCCGAGATCCCGGTGACTCCGACCACGAGTGCGCGCTTGCTGTCCACCACGTTGCGAGTCCGCCTTCCGGTGAGTGTGACAAGGGTTCGACGCGGCGGCGGAACAGCAGGTGCCACCGCGTCTGTCCAGTATCTCTGAACACACGCACTGGGCGCGTCGCAGTGACGGTTTTCATCAGGCCGGGTGTTCTAATATGCTGAACGATCGGTTGGTCCCCGACCTGCCGATTCCCCGATCAGAGGTGCGTCCGTGACAGCGACCAGCGGTTCCCCGGCAGCCTCCGATGCGCCGCGCCGGCAGCGGTCGGGCGGCGAGGGCGCCGACCGGCACGACATCGCCGGAGTGGGCGCACAGCTGCGGGCCAGGCGGCTCGCCGCCGGCCTGTCGTTGCGTCAGTTCGCGCGCGATCTCGGGGTCTCCGCCTCGCTCGTGTCGCAGATCGAGAACGGCAAGTCCCGCCCGTCGGTCGCCACGCTGTACGCGATCTGCAACGCGCTCGACCTCTCGCTCGACGAACTGTTCAGCAGCGCCGGCGCGGCGGAGCCGCCCCGGTCCGACGCTGCGTCCGGGCCCGCCGGTGACCACGCCACGCACAGCTACCACGGCGCATTCGCCAAGCTGAACGAACCGGGCCCGAACGTCTCGAGCCCGGTGGTACGGCCGACCGACCGCCGCAGGCTCGTGCTGGACTCCGGGGTCACCTGGGACCAGCTCTCGGCCGCCCAGGACTTCGGCGTGGACTTTCTGCGCGTGCGCTACGAGGTGGGCGGCAGCTCGGTTCCCGGCGAGCAGCTCACCCGGCACTCCGGCGCCGAGTACGGGTACATCATCAGCGGCACGCTGGACGTCTCGCTCGGGTTCGACACCTACCGGGTCGGGCCCGGCGACGCGATCTCGTTCGACTCCTCCACCCCCCACCGGCTCACCAACAACGGTGACGTCCCGGTCGAGGCCGTCTGGTTCGTCCACGGCCGCAACCAGACGGGGTACTGAGGTACCGCCTGCGCGAGGCGCCTGCGCGGTGCTGTTGACACGCCGCCGACGGCCCGTTCATTATCGGTGAACACCGCTGTTAACGAGCGAGCTCGCGAAGGGGATCCCTGTGCTGATCGGTTTCGCCGGTCTCGGAAGAATGGGCAGGCCGATGGCGCGCAACCTCGCGCGCGCCGGCCATGAGGTGCTCGCCTACGACCCGGTGCTCGCCGCGAGTGCCGACGATCAGGGCCTCGCGCCCGACGGCGTGCGTCTCGTCCGGTCCGTGGCGGATCTCGCCGCCGCCCCGATGACGATCAGCATGCTGCCCGACGGCGCCACCACGCGCGAGCTCGTGACCGGTCGCGACGGGCTCTGCGCCGCCGGCGTTCAGGACGGGCACCTCCACGTGATCATGGGGACGGTCGGGCCGACGCTGGTCCGGGAGGTCGCCGCGGCCGCGGCCGAGCGGGGGGTGCAGGTCGTCGACGCCCCGGTCTCCGGAAGCGTGAGCCTCGCCGACGCCGCGCAGATCACGACGATGGTCGGGGGCACCGAGGAGCAGTTCGCCCGGGTCGGCCCCGTGCTGGCGGCGATGACGAAGATGCAGTACCACACGGGCCCCGTCGGCTCCGGCTCCACCGCGAAGCTCGCCGTCAACGCCGTGCTCGCCGCCCTCAACCAGGGGGTGGCCGAGGGCATGCTGCTCGCCGAGGCAGGCGGCCTCGACACCGCGGTGTTCTACGAGGTGCTGAGCACGAGCGCGGCGGGAGCGCCGTACGTCGGGTACAAGTCCGATGCCTTCCTCTCCCCTGCCGAGATCGCGGTGTCGGCGCCGGTCTCCCTCATCCACAAGGACGTCAGCCTCGCCCTCGACCTGGCCGCCGAGCAGCGGCTGACGCTCCCGGGCTCGGAGGCCGTGGTCGGCGTGCTCGACCAGGCCACGGCCGCGGGGCTGGGCGAGGAGGACATGGCCCAGGTGCTCGCCGCGCTCCGGCTGCTCAACGCCTCCGAACGGCCGTCGAACCCGGAAGGAACGAACGCCATGAACGACGACGTCGAACAGATCCGCGAGCTGGAGGACCGGCGCTACGACGCGATCGTCGCCGGCGACTTCGACGGCTTCGCGAAGCTCGCCCACCCCGACCTGGCCTACACGCACTCCACGGGCGACACCGACACGCTGGAGTCCTACCTGGAGAAATGCCGTGCGGGTTTCTACGACTACCACCGCATCGACCACCCGGTCGACCGGATCACCGTCGTCGGCGACACGGCCATCGTCGTGGGCGAGATGAACGCCGACCTCACCGCGGGCGGTGTGCAGAAGACCCTGGCCAACCGCTGCCTCGCCGTGTGGGTCCGCTCCGGAGGCGACTGGAAGCTCCTCGGCTACCAGCCCACGGTCGTCCCCAGGAGCTGAGCCGATGCGCGAGCAGTTCACCTACGACGCCGTGGCGGGCCGGGTCGTGTTCGGCGCGGGCACGGCCCGCACCGCACTCGCCGACGAGGTGGCCCGCTTCGACGCCGCGCGGGTCCTGCTGATCGCCTCGGAGCAGGAGGAGCCGCTCGCCCGCTCGCTCGCCGCGCCGTTCGCGGAGCGGATCGCCGCCACCTTCACGGCGGTGCGCCCCCACGTGCCCACCGAGGTCGCCGCGGACGCGCGGGAACTGGCCACCGCGGCAGGCGCCGACCTGCTGCTCAGCGTCGGTGGCGGGTCCACCACGGGCACGGCGAAGGCGGTCGCGCTGACCACCGGCCTGCCGATCGTGGCCGTTCCCACCACCTACGCGGGCTCGGAGGTCACGCCGGTCTGGGGGATGACGGAAGGGGCGCGCAAGACCACGGGCGTGGACCAGCGGGTGCTGCCCCGCTGTGTCGTCTACGACCCCGAGCTCACCCTCACGCTGCCGGTCGACCTGTCGATGGCCAGCGGGCTCAACGCCATGGCGCACTGCGTCGAGGCGTTCTGGGCGCCGCGGCGCAACCCCATCTCGACGCTCATGGCCGAGGAGGGCATCCGCGCACTCGGCCGGGGCCTGCCCGCCGTCCTCGACGAGCCCGGCGGCGCGGACGGGCGGGCGGACCTCCTGTACGGCGCCTACCTGGCCGGCTCCGCCTTCGCGGTGGCCGGCTCCGGCCTGCACCACAAGATCTGCCACGCACTGGGCGGGGCGTTCGACCTCCCACACGCCCGGACCCACGCGATCGTGCTGCCGCACGTCCTCGCGTTCAACGCCCCCGCCGCCCCGGACGCGGCCGACCGGATCGCTCGGGCCCTCGGCCGGGCCGACGCGGTGACCGGCCTGGCCGAGCTCTCCCGGCGGCTCGGGATCCCGGCCGGGCTGCGTGAGCTCGGGATGCTCGAGAGCCAGGTGGACGAGGCAACCGACCTCGTCGCCCCCACCGTGCCGGCGGACAACCCGCGCCGCGTCGACCGGCCCGCACTCCGGGCACTCATCCACGCGGCCTGGGCCGGCTCACCGCCGGGCCCGGACGCCACCGCGACCCACCAGGGACAGACATGAGCATCTCCGCCGAGTCCGACGCCGCCCAGCAGGAACGGGCCGTCACCGACAAGGTCGTCGCGAGCTTCGACACCACCGCCTCGCCGCGGCTGCGCGAGGTCATGCAGAGCCTCGTCCGGCACCTGCACGCCTTCGCCCGCGACGTCCGGCTCACCCAGGCGGAGTGGGAGGCGGGCATCGAGTTCCTCACCCGCACCGGCCACATCACCGACGAGCGTCGCCAGGAGTTCATCCTGCTCTCCGACGTGCTGGGCCTGTCCATGCTCACGGTCGCGATCAACGCCCCGGCCACCGCAGGTGCCACGGAGTCCACCGTCTACGGCCCGTTCTTCGTCGACGCCGCCCCGGAGATCCCCTTCGGCGGCGACATCGCGGCCGGCGCGAGCGGCACGCCCTGCCTGGTGGAGGGCACCGTCCGCAGCACGGACGGCACCCCGGTCCGCGGCGCCCGGATCGACGTGTGGGAGGCCGACGACGACGGCTTCTACGACGTCCAGTACGACGGGGACCGCATCGCCGGCCGCGGGTGGCTGCGGTCGGACGACAAGGGTCGTTACCGCTTCTGGTCGGTGGTGCCCGCCCCATATCCGATCCCGGCCGACGGCCCCGTCGGCGACCTGCTCACCGCCGCGGGCCGGTCCCCCATGCGTCCGGCCCACCTGCACTTCAAGGTCGCCGCGCCCGGGCACCGGACGCTGATCACCCACGTCTTCGTAGCCGGCGACGAGCACCTCGACCACGACGCGGTCTTCGGCGTGAAGGACTCCCTCGTCGTCGACGTGGTCCGGGAAGGCCCGGGCGACGCCCCCGACGGCACCACCCGCACCGAGCCGTGGGCGCGGATCCGGTTCGACATCGTGCTCGCCCCCGACCACGAGGGATGACGAGAGGGCGCGTTGCCCGGGCCCTCAGGGAGCGGCGCACCCCACCGCCGTAGGCATCTCCGCCGCCCGGACGGGCAGTTCCACCGTGACACCGCCGCCGTCCGCACTGGCGGGCACCGGCGTGCCGTCGGCGAGGGCGGCCGACGCGAGATCGAGGTGGTCGGCGCGGCCAGGCAGCGTCACGGCGCCATCCCCGGGCGCGTCGACCACGGCCCAGATCCCGGTGCCCGTGCGGGTCCAGCGAACCCAGGGTGTGTCGGCGGGATCGGCGACGACGCGGTCCAGCGGGCGCGAGCCGTGCACCAGCGGACCGCTGTGCTTGCCGAAGTCGGGCCACTCGATGTCGTTCCAGAGCACGTCGGGCCGGTAGCGGTCGATCGCGCAGCTCGATCAGTCAATACATCCGATGTCGCGTCGATGCATCATCGGCTGCCCGGTCGCTTACCGCGGGCTGGGGAGGGCTGCGAGACGCGGTCGGCCGTGGAGGTCACGCGAGCTTCTCGAAGAAGAACTCGTGCTTCAGAAAGGAGACGTCGTACTCGTGCCCCGGCTGGGGAGGCAGGAGCTGCGCCGCCTGGATCAGGCGCCAGCCGTCCCGCAGCGCGTCGAGCCCGGTCTCGTACGGTGGCGTGTCGCTGTCGCCCGTGGTCGGGTTCGTCCGGCCGGTGCCGTCGTAGACCGACCAGCCGACCACGGCCGAGTCCAGCGCCGAGGACGACAGATAGAGCACCAGCACCTGCTGACGCAGGTCCGTCCGCTGGGTACTGGTCATGCCGGCTCTCCCATCGCGGTGGGCCGGCGGGCGTGCGGGTTGAGACTGCGCTGCGCCACCACGCGGGTGGGCCGGTTGGTGACCCGGGTGACCCAGTAGTCCGGGTCGTAGCTGTCGTCCCCCACGAGCGCCTGCCACAGCCGCACCCGGTTGTAGACCTCCAGCCGTCCGGTGGCGTGCTCGTACCACGGGAACTGCCTGCCGAGTTCAGCGGCGACCGCCGGGTCGTACAGATCGTCGGTGTTCCACAGCCGCAACTGGCGGACCGTCGGGTTGAGCCGGATCTTGAACATGTACCGGTCGATGACACTGTCGTTGCGCCGCCCGCCGTGCCAGATGCCGTGGTGGAGGAAGACGACAGTGCCTGCCGGGCAGGTGAGCCGGCTCTGACCGCGCAGGTTCTGGTAGCGGCCGGTGTCGGTCTCGTTGGTGCGCCGAAGATGGCTGCCTGGCACGGAGAGCGTGCCGCCCATGTCGAGCGTGACCTCCTGCGGGTAGTACATGAGCTGCACGTCGAACGCATCGGGCCGAACGTCGATGATCGCGTCACCGTGCAGGTTCTGCGCCGTGCCCTCGCGGGCCCTGCGGATGTGCACGGCGTGGTGGTCCACAGCGGGTTCCGGCCCGACGAGGCTGTAGACCGCCCCGGCGATCTCGGGTAGCCCGAGCAGTTGCCGGGCGAACGACCCTTCCTCGAACGCCTCGTTGACCGGCGCCCCGTACGGCGCTGCGGGGATTCCCTTCCGCAGCACGTCGACGGCCAGGGCATTCATCTCCGCCGGCACGACGGCGTCGATGCGCAACGACCCGTGTGCGACAAACCGAGCCATCTGTACGGAGGTGAGCAGGTGTTTGCGGTGGGGACGGGACATGTCTCTCCTTCGCCGCCGGCGACTGGTCCGCGTTCACCGAGCGTAGGAAGCCACTGGCTCGCAGCGCGTGGGTCTGGTTCGCCACTGGTGGTAATTTTTCACCATGATCGCCCGGGTAGAGCGCATTGCGCTGCCCCTGGGTGAACCGCCGGGACCTGTGAACGTCGGCGTGGGCGTGCACGGCGTCCGCAGTCTGTACGACATCTTCCGGCTGCCCGACCTGTGGCAGCTGCACGTCTACGGCTACTCGGCGAAGCTGACCATCGGCGGCCGCAGCTACCCCGTCCGTCCCGGTTCGGTCAGCCTCGTTCCGCCGGGGGTCGAGGTCCGCTTCGACTACATGGGCCGCTCGGAGCACCTCTTCGCCCACTTCCGCACCCCCTCGCGCGGCCAGACCGTGTCGGTGCCCGTCGTGCAGGACGCAGGCCCGGCCGCCCCCGGGCTGTCGGACCTCCTCCGTTCCGCGCTCGAGGCGTCACCCGGCGCGTCACCGCGCGTGGCGGCAGAGGTCTGGACGGCACTCTGGCGGGTCGCCCAGCTCCCGGAGCCGGCCACGAGCACCGCGAGGCACACCGCCGATGCGAGGCACCCGGCCGTCGCCTCCGCCATCGCCCACATCGAGGCGAACCTCGCGCAGCCACTGACCGTCCCCGACGTCGCCCGCGTGGCAGGCGTGTCGCACAACCACCTCACCCGGCTCTTCCGGACCGAGACCGGTGTTCCGGTGGTCGGCTACATCCGCCGGCGGCGGATGGCCAGGGCGCACCATCTGCTGACCGCCACCACGATGTCCATCCCCGCCATCGCCTCGTCCATCGGCATCACGGACCTGCAGGCGTTCAACAAGGCGTGCCGCCGCGAGCTCGGCCGATCACCTCGGTCGATCCGAGGGGGCGCCTGACCACCGTCGGCCGATCGGCGGGCTAAGCGGGCGGGGCGACGATCGAGTCCGGCTGGTTCGCGCGCCGAAGCGCGTCGGCGACGAACCCGCTCGCCTTCAGCTCCTCGATGAAGGCCCGGAGGAACCGGACCGTCTCCGGGCCGCGGGTCCTGGTCGTGCCCAGCGCCTGCCGGATCTCCATGAACCGGCCCTCGATCAGACGAAACTCGGGATGGCTGCTGACGAACTCGACCATCGGCTGCTTGATGCCGGCGGCGACCTCCAGACCCCGGTCGCGGAACACGTCGATCCCGTCCTCCCCGCGCACCGCACTCGCGTGCTGGAGGGTGCGGGACAGGAACAGGTCGTAGGCCGACCCCTCGTTGACGCCGACCCGCACACCGTCGCTGTCGACGTCGGCCGTCGAGGAGATGGCCGAGTCCCGGGGCACGACGAACACCCCCTCGATCACGACGTACGGCGCGGTGAAGGCGACCTCCGCCTCACGCACGGGCTCGATGGCCAGGAAACAGATGTCCGCCTGCCCCGATGCCATGGCCTCGAATGACTTCCGTGCCGCGTCGAAACAGACCAGCTCCACCGGAAGCCCCAGGCGCGAGCCCAGCTCGCGTGCGATGTCGACCGTCACACCGGTCGGCGCCGCCGGCGTGCCCTGCGCCAGCACCGGGTTGCCCAGGTTGATCGACGCCCGCAGGGTGCCGGTCGGCGCGAGATCCTCCGCGATGGCTGCGGGCACGATGCTCATGGAGACGATCCTAGGTTCGTCCTCCGAGGAGTGAGGGGCTCAGGCGGCGCTCCGCACTAGCGTGCTCCCGTGCGTCTCACCGAACGCGGGCTCAACCGCGCCACGTTGCACCGGCAGCACCTGCTCGCCCGGTCGGCGCGGCCCGTGGGCGACGCCGTGCACGACCTCGTCGCAGTGCAGGCACAACACCCCGCCTCGCCGTACGTGGCCCTCTGGAGCCGGGTCGCGGACTTCGACCCCGACGCGCTGGACGCCGCGTTCGCCGACGGGACGCTGGTCCGGGCGACCTTGCTGCGGATCACCCTCCACGTCGTGCACGGTGAGGACTGGGCGGCGTGGCACCGGGCGATGGAAGCAATCCTGCGTGCGTCCCGGTACGGCGACCGCCGCTTCGCCGACAGCGGCCTGACCGTGGCCGACGTCGACGGGCTGCTCCCGGCGCTCGCCGAGTTCGCGCAGCAGCCGCGGCACCGCGCCGCGATCGAGGAGATGCTGGGAGAGCGGCTCGACGCGACCCGCGGACGCGCCGCGTGGTGGGCGCTGCGCACGTTCGCTCCGTTGCACCACGTCCCGGCGGGCGGGCCGTGGGCGTACCGCAGCCCATCGACCTTCCGCGCCGCATCGGCCGGCGGCGTGCCTGTCGACGAGGCGAGGCAGCGGCTGGTGCTGCGCTACCTCGGGGCGTTCGGCCCCGCCACCGCTGGCGACATCACCCGGTTCACGTCCCTGCGCCGCCCGGAGGTGCTGGCGGCGATCGACGGGCTGGGCGTGGCGGTGGAGAAGCTGGACGGTCCGGCCGCGGGCCCCTACTTCGACGTCGTGGACGCGCCGCGACCGGACGGGGACACGCCCGCGCCGCCGCGCCTGCTGCCCATGTGGGACAACGTCCTGCTCGCCTACGCCGACCGCACCCGCCTCGTCCCCGCCGCCTACCGGCCCCTGATCTACCGCCGCAACGGCGACGTGCTGCCCTCCCTGCTCGTCGACGGCCGAGTCGTCGGGGTGTGGCGGCCACACTCCGGCGGGATCGAGGCGCACGCGTTCGAGTCCCTGGATCCGGGGACGTGGCGGGCGCTCGCCGCCGAGGCCGCGGCGTTGTCGGCCGTGCTGGCCGCCCGCGACCCCCAGCCCTACAACCGCTACGCCCACTGGTGGGCCAAGGGCATCCCGGCCGAGGAGGTTCGCCGGCTACCGGGCTGACCGATCATCGCGGACCGAACCTGCGATGTGACGCGAGCACAGCAGTGACCGTCAGTGCGGCGATGCCGACCGACTCCATGAGCAGCGCCGCCGACACCAGCGGCGACCCGACGGCGCCGAGAAGCTCGACCATCCCGAGCACGAGCGCGCCGACGGTCCCTCCGGTGAAGAAGGTCCCGGACAACGCCACCGGTGTGAGCCAGCGGCGCGGCACGAGGAGCGTCGACGTCGCGAGCACCAGACCGCCGAAGGCGCTGAGCAGGAACGCCGACCCGACCACGGGAATGTCGAACCCTTCCCTCATCAGGAGCACGAGATGGATCGTGCTCATCGCGACGAGCAGGGCCGCGCTCAGCACGCGACCGACGGCGACGACGGCGCGGACCCCGGTGCCCACTAGATGCCGTGGGTGGTCTGGATCATCTCCGCAGCTCGTTCACCGATGACGACGCACGGTGCCATCGTGTTTCCGCTGGTGATGTCGGGCATGATCGAGGAGTCGGCGATACGCAGGTTGTCGACGCCGTAGACCCGCAACGCACCGTCGACCACCGACATCGGATCGCGTCCCATCTTGGCGGTGGAGGACTGGTGCCAGTAGGTGACGGCGGCGTTGCGCACGTAGGTTTCCAGGGCGCGGGCGTCGAGCTCGCCCGGTAAGGCCTCGGCCTTCACCAGGGTGTCGAAGGTGGAGCTGTTTCCGAGCTCTCGGCACAGCGCGATACTGGCGAAGGCTGCGCTCAGGTCGTCGGGATGCGACAGCGTGTTGGCCTCGATCAGCACAGGATCGCAGGATTCGGGCCCGGAAAGGTGCACCTCGCCCCGGCTCTTCGGGTGGCTCAGGCCGGCGAACATCGTCCATCCGTGCGCCGGTATCCCCAGGGCCGCGGTTTCGGCGCTGGGCACGGGGAACTCGACCTGGCAGTGCAGCATGTCGGGCAGGTCGAGGCTGTCGTCGCTCTTCCAGTACAGGGTGGCTTCGGAGCCGCCGTTGCCCACCCGCTGAGGCTCCCGGTATTCGAAGATGCAGCCGAACGACACGTGGTCCTGGTGGTTGCGACCCACGCCCGGAAGGTGCTGGACGACCGGGATGCCATGGCGTCGGAGTTCGTCCTCGGGTCCGATACCGGACTGCATGAGGACCTTCGGCGTGTTGATCGCGCCCAGCGAGAGTATGACCTCCTGCCCGGCCGTATACCGCTGCCGCTGCGAGCCCTGGACCACCTCCACCCCGACAACCGTGGTGCCCCGGAAGAGCAGTTTGCTGACCAGAGCGTCGGTCAGGACCGTCAGGTTGGGCTGCCCCAGCAGCGGGTGCACGTAGGAGCGGAAGATCGAGGAGCGCCGCCCGTCCCGGACGATCAGGTCGTTGATCGCGGCGCCCCCGGAGCCTTCCATCATCGCCCCGTTGGGGCTGTCGAACACCGGCAGGCCCAACGATCCGGCGGCCTCGACCATGGCATGGGCCACGGGTGACGGGTCGGTGGCCGGTTCGACATGGACGGGGCCGCCCTGCCCGCGCCGCACCGGGTCGCCGGGCCCCTGCCAGTTCTCGATGCGGCGGTAAATCCCCAGGACCGACTCGTAGCCCCACGCCGGGTCACCCGCTTCGGCGGCGTAGTGCTCCCAGTCGTTCTTGTGGCCCCGGGCCCATACCGTCACATTGATGCTGGAGCCACCTCCGAGCACCTTGCCCATGTTGAGCGGGATGGCGCGGCCGTTCAGATGGGGGTTGGGCTGGGCGGCGAAGGCCCAGTCCCGCTCCGAGCCCAGGTTCGCGGGCCACCGGGCCGGCTCCATGACGTCGGGGACGTCATCGCTCCCGCCCGCCTCGATCAGGAGCACGCGCACCCGCGGGTCGTGTGCCAGGCGGCCCGCGACGACAGATCCGGAGGATCCGGCACCACACACGATGACGTCGTAACCGTGGACCGTATCCGCACCGTCCGCGCTCGACGTGGTCTCGGTTTCTGTCATATCGGCAGTCTCCAACCGTGGATTGTGATGAGCAGGAAATGGCGTCGACACCGTCGACGCTCGACTGATGCCCGGACGCTGCACGAATGACGGACGAACCCCTCGATCGTCCGGGCAGACGCGCACGACATCGAAATCCGGCAATGGCATCAGCTGGGACACCCGGGAATGCGCCCCCACGCGTTCCCGGGAGATGGTGAACCTGTCGGCAGTGGAACCCGCCGCAGCGGAATCGTTCAGCCCTGACGACATCCGCATCGATGCGAAGTCGGGCGTGAGGAGTATCGACCGGCGGCGGCCCGCCACACCAGGAAGTGTGACGTAGATTTCCTACCGTTCGGTCGGAAACTGCCTCGGCTCCGCCACGCCGCCGTCAGGCACTTCGCGCGAGCCGCAGCGAGAGGCCACCCAGCGCCCGGTGGGCGGAGTCCTCGAGCTCCGCGCGCGACGCGCCGCCGCACGCGAGCACGGCGAGACCGTGCCGCACGACGCTGATGAAGCGGGCCAGCGACGCCGGATCCTCGTCCGGAGCGAGGTCCCCCTCGTCCTGCGCCCGTTCGTACCGCTGACGGAGCGCGCTCTCGGCCGCGAGCCGCAGCCCCACCATGTGCTCGGAGATGTCGTGGTTCTCCGGCCCGCACACGAAGGCGCCCTGAAGGACGAAGCAGCCCATCGGACGCTCCGGGTTGGTCAGCTGCTCCACGCTGCGCAGCAGGTACTGCCGGGTGACGTCCAGCGCGGTCGGCGCGTCCAGCGCCTGGAAGGTGTGGACCGCGTCGACGGCGTAGTAGCGGTCCAGCGCGCGGAAGAACAGGTCCTTCTTGCTCGCGAACGCGGCGTAGAGAGCCGGCCGGTTGATGCCCATGGCCGTGGTCAGGTCGGTGAGGCTCGCGCCCTCGTAGCCGTACCGCCAGAAGACCTCCAGCGCGGCATCCAGCGCGCGCTCGAGATCGAACTGCCGAGGCCTGCCCACTGCAGCCATGACCAACTCTCTCATGCGCCCTGTCGAACTCCCCCTGGGAAGTTCCGCCGAGAAGCCCGTTATTCCGCCGGGGCCGGCCACGTGCCGCGTCCGCCTACTTCGCGACGAACTCGATGAGCGCGTCGTTGACCTCGGAGGCATGGGTCCAGAGCAGGCCATGCGGCGCGCCCTCGATCTCCTGGTAGTCGGCTTCGGGGAACGCCGCGTGGAAGGGGCGCCCGGTCACGTCGATCGGGAGGAGGTTGTCCTTCGTGCCGTGGACGATCAGTGCAGGCTTCCCCGAGGCCCGCACCGCCTCGACGTCGGGGCGGAAGTCCTCGATCCAGGCGGGGATCACCGCCCACGCCGCAACCGGAGCCGAGGTGGTGGCGGTGTTCCAGTTCGCGCGCACCACGTCCTCGCTCACGAGCGCGCCCAGGGTCTCGTCCAGGTTGTAGAAGTCCTTGTAGAACTGGGTGAAGAACGCGAACCGGTCGGCGCGCGCGGCCGCGATGGCGGCTTCGTAGTTCCCCCTGGGCAGGCCACCGGGATTGTTGTCGGTCTGCAGCAGGAACGGTTCGATCGACGCCAGGAACGCGAGCTTTCCGATCCGCTCGTGCCCGTGGTTCCGGACGTAGCGCGCGAGCTCACCGGTGCCCATCGAGAAGCCCACGAGGACGACGTCGTGCAGGTCCAGCGCGACCAGCACGGTGTCCAGGTCGGCCGCGAAGGTGTCGTAGTCATAGCCGCTGCCGACCTTGCTGGAACGGCCGAAGCCGCGGCGGTCGTAGGTGATGACCCGGTAGCCGGCCTCCAGGAGCGCCCGCGCCTGCAGCTCCCAGCTTTGCCCGTCGAGCGGGTAGCCGTGGACCAGCACGACCGGCTGCCCGGAGCCGTGGTCCTCGTAGTAGATCTCGATGTCGGTGGTGTTCTCGGTTCCGACCGTGATGTAGCCCATGCCAGTTCCTCCTGGTGTGAGAGGGCGCCCTCGACCGCCAGAGGTCGGGACAGGAGACGTGCCTCGCGCCGGCCGTTCACAAGCGGGGCCGGCGCAGGTGCGATATGCAATATATTGCCGCTCCCCCGAGGAGGTCAAGGACCCCCAAAGAAGGCCCGGGGGTGTGAGCGCGCACTGGTTCAGTCGCGATCATGAGCCGCTGCGCGTTCGGCGACGGGAGGACGTCGCGCCGGACAGATGAGTTCCGGCGCCGCCGTCGGTCTACCCGTCGAACATCAACCGACCGGAAGGGAACTCCGATGGCGAAGGTCATCTCCACCCTGTTCATCGCGGCCGACGGCGTCGCCGAGATCGACCCCGACTGGCACTTCCCGTACTTCGACGAGAACATGGGCCGCGCTGTCAGCGAGGACTACGACACCGCCGACGTGCTGCTCATCGGCCGCGAGACCTACGACAGCTTCGCCGGAGCATGGCCCGACCGCGAGAACGCCGGCGGGGACGACGCACCCTTCGCCAAGCAGCTCGGGGACACGCGCAAGGTCGTCGTCTCGCGCCAGCCCCTCGAGTTCTCCTGGCGCAACTCCGAACTGATCGACGGCCCCCTCGTCGAGGCCGTCACCGCGCTCAAGGGCGCCCCCGACGTCCGGGGCATCCTCATTCCCGGCTCGATCTCGGTCGTGCAGCAACTGCTCGCCGCCGGGCTGGTCGACGAGCTCCGCCTGCTGGTGCATCCGGTAGCAGCACGCAAGGGCCGCAGGCTCTTCGACGACGGTGACGCGCCCTACCACCTGGCGGTGACCGCGACGGAGACGTTCCCGACGGGGGTCATCCGGGTGATCTACTCCCCCGCCAAGGAGCCCGCCCCCGCCGGCTACGACGAGGTCAAGAACCACGTGCCCGACGGGAAGTAGCAGCCGTCCACGTCTGCGTCCACGACGCCTAGGGTGCGCCCCGTGCGTGTTGCCTCCGACTCGTCCGCGTCCACCGTCACGAGCCCCGAGGTCCCCGTGGCCTCCCGGCAGGACGGCACCTACCCCCGGCCCCAGATGATGCGCAGTGCCTGGGCGGATCTGGACGGCACCTGGTCGTTCCGGCACGACGACGCGGACAGCGGCCTCGGCGCGCAGTGGCACACGGGTCTGCCGGAGGCACGGGAGATCACGGTGCCCTTCCCACCGGAGTCGGTGGCGTCGGGCATAGCGGAGCCCGGGTTCCACCCCGTGGTCTGGTACGCCCGCACGATCACCGGGGACGATCTGGCCGCTGCGGGCAGATCCGAGCCAGCACCAGTGGTGTTGCTGCACTTCGGCGCGGTGGACTACCGGGCGCGCGTGTGGATCGACGGCAGGTTCGTCGGCGAGCACGAGGGTGGCCACACCCCCTTCACGTTCGACGTGACCGCGCTCGTGGCCGACGGTGACAGCCACGTCCTCGTCGTCCGGGCCGAGGACGACCCGCACGACCTCACGCAGCCGCGTGGCAAGCAGGACTGGCGCGAGGACGCACATGCGATCTGGTACCGGCGCACCACCGGAATCTGGCAGACCGTGTGGCTGGAAGCGGTGCCGGCCACGAGCATCGAGCACGTGCAGTGGCTCCCGGCCGGCCTGACAGGCGTCGATCTGACCGTCCGGCTTCGCGGGCGGGTCGCTGCCGGCACGCGCCTGCGGGTGGCGCTGCGGTTCGACGAGCGGGACGAGGACCTCGCCACGATCGACGTCGACGTGGCCGAGGGTGCCACCTCCGTCCAGGTGCCGGTGCCGGTACGGCGCCAGCGCAACGGGCAGGCCGAGGACGAGCTCACCTGGTCACCGGAGCACCCGCGGCTGGTCGACGCCACCGTCTCGATGCACGACGCCGGCGGGTGCGTCGTCGACGCCGTGGGCTCGTACCTGGGGATCCGGACGGTCGGGGTGGGGCGCGGTGCGTTCCTGCTCAACGGACGTCCGTACGACGTCCGGTCGGTGTTGAACCAGGGCTACTGGCCGGACAGCCACCTCGCCGCACCGTCGCGTGCCGCGCTGCGCCGCGAGGTCGAGCTCATCAAGGATCTCGGGTTCACAGGGTGCCGGATCCACCAGAAGATCGAGGACCCTCGCTTCCTGTACTGGGCCGACCGGCTCGGACTGCTCGTGTGGGGCGAGACCCCCGGCGCCTACGAGTTCTCCGCGACCGCGGTGCAGCGGCTCACCCGGGAGTGGATGGACGCCGTCGACCGGGACGCATCGCACCCGTCGATCGTCACCTGGGTGCCGTTCAACGAGTCCTGGGGAATCCAGCGCATCAGCGAGGACCGGGCACAGCAGGCGTACTCCCGGGCGCTGACCGACCTCACCCGGGCCCTCGACCCCACCAGACCCGTGGTCTCGAACGACGGTTGGGAGCAGCAGAACTCCGACATCATCACCGTGCACGACTACGAGGGAGACGGTGCGGTACTCGCGCGCACCTACGCCGACGAGTCCGCTCGAGAGCGCCTGCTCGCGGGCATGGGCCCGGCCGGCCGCCGCATTCTTCTCGACGGATCCGAGGATCTCGGCCAGCCCGTCATGCTCACCGAGTTCGGTGGCATCGACTACCAGCCCACCGGTCGGCGCGAGAACGGCTGGGGATACACCGCCGCCGCCGATGTGGAGGACTGGATCGCGCGCATCACCGCCCTCTACGACGGGATCAGGGCGAGCACCTTCCTCGCCGGCTCCTGCTACACCCAGCTCACCGACACCATGCAGGAGACGAACGGCCTGCTGACGGCCGACCGGGAGCCGAAAGCACCGATCCAGCAGATCCGCGGTGCGGTACTCGGACAGAGCTGATTCGCTCCACCGTGCGGTTCGGCTTCCAGCACGTTCAGAACCTCCCGCCGGCGACGGTCACGAGCCGCGGGTGTCGCCGGTGAACGGGCAGTCCGTCACCTGCGCGGCCCGGCGATGGAGCTCCCTCATGACTGCGGGCAGCTCCGCCGGGCCGCGCAGGGCCGCCGGAAAGTTCAGCCGGGTGAGCCGGGATCCAGCCAGGCCCTCGATGAGAAACGTGATCCCGAACCGGTCGACGCGGACCGGCGCCACCGCGTGCACGCCCTGCAGCAGATCGCGGTCGAGCAGGTGGGCGAGCTGCACCACCTGCTCCGGGTGGGCACACAACAGGTGCGCGACCACCTCGTCGCTGCTGGCGGCCAACGGGTCGGCAGTGGCATGGGCGTAGGCGTCGGGATCGACCGGCTCGCCGTCCAGCCGGAGCTGGACGACCGAGACCCGGAGCAGCGTGGACGCGTCGGGGCGCAGCACGGTCTCGACCGGCTGGTCCCGGTAGGCCGCCAGCAGCACCTCCAGCGCGACCCCGACGTCGTCGGCGGCCTCGACGACGCCGTGCACGGTGACCGAGTCGAGCCGCCGGTCCGGGCCGGGCACCGGGCTCACCAGCGCGCTGCGGACGGTGACGGGCACGGCCTGCCCGGCCACGCGGGCCGCGAGCGGCCCGTCCTCCGGCACCAGCAGCACGAGGGAACCATCGGTGTCGACCGCGACGACATCCAGTACAACGGTGAGGTCGGCGCCCACCTCCATCACCGAGGTGGGGGCGTTCGACAGCACGGTGCGGGCACGCTCGGCAGGGTCGGGGCCCGGTGGGGCGGCAGGCGAGATCACACGAACTCCTCCACAACTTAGGTTCGCCTAACCTTAGCCACTCGCGTTCGGAGCGCAAGCGTTCCCGGGCGGTTCCGGCGTCGTGATCCTGACCCCGGAGTACGCGTAGACGGCTGACGCAAAGTGCTGCAAGATCGCAAACGGCACACACACCGCGGCCGGGACCGTGCGGCGCCGTCGGTGCCACCCCTGCCCAGACGCTCTCGGGTGCTGGGAAACCAGTCTCGAAGCCCCCAGCCACCCCGCCCGACCTGGCGACTCGAAGCCGCGCCGTCAAAAGGACATCAGTGCTGGCCACTTACATCCGGAACATCGGGCCCTTCCGGTTCCTGGTGGCTCTCCTCGCCACGTCGGTCATCACGTTCAACCTCGTCACGCTCGACTTCCAGTTCGCCGACCAGATCTCGAGCGTCGTCGCCGCCCTCCTCGCCGTCCTGTCCCTCGGTGGACTCGGCAACCCGTCACCGAAGCTGACGATCGAGGAGGGCATCCGGAAGATCGCGGAGGAGGTCCGCGACGTCTGGAAGGAGCAGGAGCGGAAGCGCGGCCTGAGCGACACGTCGTTCATACCGCTCCGGGTGAAGATCATCTCCGGGCTCGACGCGAGGCACGGCGAGGTCTCCGCGTTCCTGGCGACCCCGGCGAAGTCGCCACTGTGGAACCTCGAGGACATGCGCCGGTCGTGTGCGGCTGTGGTCTACCGGTCCGACGTCCGCCGGGTCGTCATCTTCGGCGAGGAGGGCACCGGGAAGTCCACGCTCGCGGTCGCCCTCACGCTCGGACTGATCGAGCGCTACTTCACGAAGCGCGGCGACCTCGTCCCCCTCTGCTTGTCGCTCAACTCCTGGGATGCCCGCCGGGACTCCTTCGAGGACTGGCTCAACCGCCGGCTCGAGACCACCTACCCGATCCTGCGGTCCTTCCGTCGTGGTCCGGACGGGATCGCGCGGACGCTCACCAACTCTGAACAGTTCGTGTTCGTGCTCGACAGCCTCGACGAGATCGCCGACGGCAGCGACGTCACAGGTGCCCTCCAGCGGATCGAGGAGTTCTTCCCGGAGCGCCAGCGTCTCTGCATCCTGGCCCGGGACCACATCTACGAGAGAGTGCGGCTGCGCAACACGGCGAAGCTGCGTCTGTGCCGATCGACACGGGACGACGTCCGGCGCTATCTCGGGGCGCTCTCGGCGCGGGACCAGGCAGACGGCGGTCTCGACGCACTCCGCGCGGCGATCCGATCCGGTCGCGCGGCGCATCGCTCGGCGATCGTGAGGGTGCTGCGGACACCGCTGTACCTGCGCTCGGCGTACAACGCGATCATCGACGAGAACGTCACCGCGCACGAGTTGCTGGACACCGCCGAGCAGGGCGGCGAGAGGGGCCTGAAGGAGCGCCTGCTGGCGGCCGAGGTGGATCGGGCCTTCACCAGGGCACCGATCCTGCAGAAGCCCCGGGCCCTGTACTGGTTGATGTACATGGCGCGGGACATGGAGCGTAGGAACTACGTCTCGTACGCGTGGTGGCGGGTGGGCGACGCGATACCGCGAGCAGCGCTGGCAGCAATGGCCGCGAGCCTGATCGCGCCGGCATATCTCCTGGCGATCGTCATGCCCGTCGGGCTCACCCGTGGACTCGCGATCGGCGCAGGCACCGGCGCGATCCTGGGGATTCTCCGGGGCTACCCGGTCGGCCTGCGTCACGTCGCCGTCGCGGCACCGATCGCCTGGGTCGAGGTGTTCATCCTCGCCGTGCTGGTCCATCCGCCGGTCCAGGCCGTGGCTGATGCGACGCAGCTGGCCGTGGCGATCGGGCTGGTCCTGCTGCTGAAGGAACGGTTGGTGGTCGACAGGCCGACGGTTGCCGCGCTGACGGCCGTCGGGATCGCCGCGGTCACCGCCCTGGTCGTCTCGGTGGTGAGCCAGGTCACGGGCCTCCAGGACCAGTACCGGAGCCCGCCGGACATCGTCATCGGCGTCCTGTTCGGCATCGGCATCGCCGTCATCGCCGCACGCCTGCTCATCGAGCGCCCACGCACCCAGATGCGGGCCTCACGAATCCGGCTGACCCCCGCCCCGCGCATCACCTCACCGATCTGGCCGATCCTCGCCGCCGTACTGCCGGCGAGCCTGATCGGGGTGGGCGGAGGCATCGGCGGCACAATCCGGTACGGCCAGGAGTACGGCCTCAGCCTGATGTACTTCTTCGGTCTCACCATCGGGGTCCCGGTCGGCCTGATCGGCGGACTCGTCAAATGGCTCAGCCTGCCGCTCGCTGCCGGCAGTCCGCTGGAGGGATCGTCGCCGTCGTCGGTGGAGGGGGCCCCGCTCAGAAGCGATCGGATCGTCGCACTCCTGAGCATCGTAAGCCTTGCGACCGCGGCCACGGGAACGATCGCGATCGCCATCAGCTACCTGACCGGGCCGCTGGCGGTCATCCATGCCGTCAACTCGCCCGGCTTCTCTCTCGAACCAGCTCAGGGAATCCTGTACGGACTCACCATGGGCGTGATCGTGGCGTGTTTCTTCACGGCCTGGCCGACGTATTTCATCGCCCACATGTGGCTGCTCTGTCTGGGCCGCCGGTATCCGTTGCAGCACCAGACGTTCCTCGACGCGCTGGTCAATGCGAACCTGATGCGGAACGAAGGACCATTGCTCTACTTCCGGCACCGGGAACTGCAGTCCTACCTCGGGCGGACCACCCGGACGGTCAACCCGGCAGTTGCCGCTGATCAAGAGGCCGGATCTTCTGCGACGTCCAGTACTCCTCCAGCGAGGAGATCCGTCCGTCCTCGAACGTGAGGAGCGCGACCTCCATGATGCGCTTGCGGAAGCTGTCGTCGCGATCGTCGAACTCGGCCTCCCACTTGACCGTCACACGACCTGTCTCCTGATCCACCGAGGTCAGGAGGTGTCTGCACGTGATGTTGTCCTGCGACTCGACGACCTTCTTCTGCCAGTAGCTGCGGATGCTCGCGACACCGAGCATGGGCTCCGCGTAGCCGCCCTCCTGGTAGGTCGCGTCCTCGGTGAAGATCCCCGGGATCAGGTCCGGATCCTGTTCGGCCCACGCGCGCAGGTACTCGGCGACGACCTGATCGATGTGAACCTTGGACAACTCCACGAACATCCCCTGCTACATCGAGTCGCAATGGATTGCCACCCGGCGAGGACGCGAGCGTAGCCCGACCGGAGCGTGGATGGTACGAGGCTGCCCGCGCGCGGCGGGCTCGGGGCCGGTCGGCAGCTCCGACTGCGGCGGGCCCGATCTCCCCGCGTCGGCGCCCGGTCGGCACGGAGCCCGGCGCCCGCCGAAGGGCGCCCGGCTCGCCTCCCACGTTTGCCATGACCTCTGCCGGCGCCCTCCCGCTCGCCCCGCAGGCGAGGCCGATACGGTCACGATGATCAATTCACCCAAACCTTACGAAACTCGACCACTAGCGGCGACCGGCGAACGACGACCGGTGAACCCCGAACGGCGAACAAGACGCGATGACGAAGTCGACCCAGATCATGCTCGCAGCGCTGACCGTGGGGCTCTGTCTCCTCGTGCCGGTGCCGGGCGTCCTTGCTCAGGAGTCGCCTGGCCAGGCCCAGCTCGCGCCGACGATGCTCGTGCTCGACGCGTCGGGCTCGATGACGGGCGCGGATCCTTCCGGCGGTACCAAGATGGAGGCCGCCAAGCGGGCCGTCCACACGCTCGTGGACGCCACCCCGGCCGGCGCATCGGTCGGGCTCGCCGCCTACGGCACCTCCACCGGCAACTCCACCGCCGAACGCGAACAGGGCTGCCGGGACGTGACGGTCCTGCGCGAGGCCGGCCCGATCGACAAGGCGGCTCTCGGTGCAGCCGTCGACGGCCTCACCCCGCGAGGCTTCACTCCCATCGGACGGGCACTGCAGGTGGCGGCGGAGTCCCTGCCCCAAGAAGGCCCCCGCTCGATCGTGCTCGTCTCCGACGGCGAGGACACGTGCGCACCCCCGCAGCCGTGCGAGGTCGTGCGGACACTCGCCGGGCAGGGCGTGGACCTCGTCGTGCACACCGTCGGGTTCGGCGTCGACCGCGTCGCCCGCGCCCAGCTGAGCTGCGTCGCCCAGGCGACCGGCGGCACCTACAGCGACGCACCCGACGCCGAGACGCTGCAGCGGGTGCTGCCCCGGGTCACCGCCACCGCGTTGCGCAACTACCAGCCGGCGGGTAGCCCCATCACCGGAAGCCCTGGTTACGACACCGCGCCGGTGGCGCTGCCGGGGCAGTACCTCGACACCATCGGCCAGAAGGAGAAGCGCTTCTACGCCGTCGACGTGCCGCAGGGAGCCACCGCCTACGTCAGCGCGACCGTCTCCTACCCGCCGCTGCGCGACGTTCCGCGGACCGACGACAACAACGCGCTGCACCTGGACGTGCACGGCATCGACGGTTCCGACTGCCTCAAGTCCGAGGTGGCGCAGTCCCTGCGTTCCAGTGACGGGGAGGCCCTGACGGTCGCCTCGACGTGGAACGGGGCGACCGAGGTCCGCAACGGGTCCGGCGACGACCGGTGCCAGGGCGGCGGGCGCTACTACTTCGCCGTCGAATGGCACACGGTGTCCGTCGGTGTCCCGGAGCGCATGCCGATCGAGTTGCTCGTCGGCGTCGAGCCCGCAGCGGTCGACACGGGGCCCGTCGCCGTCCTGCCGCCCGCAGAGCTGGTTGCGGCCACCGGCCCGGGCACGCCGGTGGTCGGCGGCGGATCCTTCAACGTGGCAGGCACCCTCGACGCCTCCGGCACCTACACCGACGCGCTTCAACGCAGCGAGTTCGTCTTCTACCGCGTGAAGCTGCAGTGGGGCCAGGGCCTCGCCTACCGCGTGCACTTCGGCGAGACACCCGGCTCCGGCCTCGCCAACATCTCACCGCTGTCGACGACGCTCTACACCCCGTTCCGGGAGGAGATCGCCTCGGAACGCATGGTCTACACCGGCAAGGACTTCACGCTGCCGACGATCTCCACAGCCCCGGTGCGCTACAACAACAGGGCCGCCGACGCGACCACGGTACGCACGCAGAGCGTCGCAGGCTGGTACTACATCGCCGTTCAGGTCGGCCCCGTCGCCGACGACACCCGCTCCGCCGCTCCCGTTCCCGTGCGGTTGGACGTCTCCGTCACCGGAACCGCCGAACCCGGCCCCCGCTACGACCCCGCCTCCGGCGACGCAGCGGCGGGACCATTCGGCGAGAACCGGTCCCCGGCTCCCGCTGCGCCGCAGGAACCGGTTGCCGCGCCCGTCGACACCGCCACCCACCTCGCGATCTCGCCCGTGGGGTGGATCGCCGCCGGCGCCGTGCTCGTCGCGGCGCTGGTGGGCGGCGCATTCGCCCTCCGACGGCTCCGGAGGGCGGGCTCCGATTCGTCCGACCACCAGCCACCACGGGGTCAGTGACGGTCGGCGCCGTCCGGAGGGTCCGAGGCGGGTCCCCCCAGCTCAGTCCTCCGCAGGCGCCGACGTGCCGGCGACGTGCTCGCTGATCCAGTCCGTGAGCACGTCCGCCCGGGCCGTCGTCTCCTCGGAGCTGTGGGGGCAGGTAGGCCCGGAGATCTCCGTGGCGACGAGCTCCGGCTCCCCGTCGACCTGGGTGAAGAACGGCGCCCCGGAGTCGAAGGCGCAGGCGCTGGTCAGCAGGTGCGGGCCGGTCGCCTCGATGAACAGCTCGGCGTCGGTGACGCGGGTGACGACGAACTCCGCGGTCTGCAGCTGGTCGGGCCGGTGGGTCAGGTCGGCGACACCGTCCGCCGAACCCCAGCCTGCCAGCCGGACGGCGTCCCCCGACTCCGGCCGTTCTGTCCGGATCGCGAGCGGCTCGATCGACTCGACCGGTTTCGCCAGCTCGGCGAGCGCGACGTCGACCCCCGGGTGCTGGACGATGTCGACGACCTCGACGGTCGTTCCCCCGGAGCCCGACAACGTGTCCCGCCCCAGCGTCACCGTGATCGGGTAGCGAGGCGGGCCGCTGACCCGGGTGCGGTCGCCGTCGTGGGCGCAGTGGCCCGCGGTGACGACCCACTTCGGAGCGATCAACGCGCCGGAGCACGCGCTGCTGTACTCGGTGCCGTCGGCGCGGACGATCTTCGGCATGGAGAGCACGGCGACGAAGGGGTAGGCGCCCTCGGGCGCGTCCTCGCCGTGCGCGATCGCAAAGGCCGGAACGGTGGTGGTCACGATCACCGCGGCGGCCGCCGCTCCGGCCACGGCGAGCGCGGCCACGTACTTCCTCAAGGACAAGACAGGTTCCTTCCCGGTTCAGTGGCCCCGTCGCGCTGTCGGGGAGCGTGCGCGGCGGATCTGTGGTCACGATGGATCGAGTCCGCGCGTCGAGAGGTGAAGCCGGTGTCGGCCGCATGATCGCCGGTGGATCATGCCAGGCCGTACGACCGTGTCGGCGGTGGCGTTCAGGGCTTGCGACCCCAGGCCGAGACCATGGGTGAGGTGGCGAGGTCGGGGACGCGTCCGGTGTCGATGTTGTCGAGGTGCTGGTCGATCTCGGCGGCGGTGGCGATGCCCGCACTGATCAGCCGGTCGCGGATCTGCTCCACGGTGGCGCGCTCGAGCGCGGTGCAGGCCGGTGCGGTGATCGGGAAGTAGGCATCGGCGGCGACGTCGACCAGTCCGTGGTCACGCAGTAGCCGGGGCAGGGTGCGGCCGTAGGTCAGGTCGGCATCACGGCCGGCCATCAACGTCCGGAAGCCGGTGCGGAGCCGGTTGGCCAGCTGTTGTGCCGGGCCGTGGTCGTCGGGGCAGATCAGCGGCTGCAGGCCGGGGTCGGCCTCCTCCAGGAGGAGCCGGCCACCCGGGCGCAGGGCGGCAACCATCGAGGTGAGGGCGGCCTGTCGGTGAGGAACGTGGGTCAGCACCAGCCGGGCGTGCACGAGGTCGAGGTCGGTCGCCGGCGGGTCCTCGGTGCCGACGTCATGGCGGAGCACGAGCACCTGGTCGGTCGCGGGGCCGCCCAGCCAGGAGGTGTCGATGTCGGTGGCCACGACCATGCCGGTGGGACCGACCTGCTCGGCCAGCCAGTGCGGGACCGACCTGCCGCCGGCACCGACCTCCCAGCACCGCCAGCCGGCGCCGACGCCCAGATCGCGCAGGTGGCGGAAGGTGGACGGATCGAACAGGGTCGCCAACGCCTCCAACCGCGCGCCGGCCTGGGTCTGCTGGTTGCTCAACAGGTAGCCCTCATCCGCGCCCACGGGCAGATTGTTTCTCTCCCCAGGGCGGCCGGCCACAGCGCCTGGATCGAGCTGAGCTCTCCGCCCTCAGCGCATGCGATCGACCGCTTCATCGGTGGACAGCACCTCATGGGCGAAGAACCGGTAGTTGACGATCGCGGCTTCATAGCCGTCACCCCAGACCGGATGCCGGGGCCCAGCGGTCGCATCCTTGAGCATGGCAACCTCGAAGCCCTGCTCGATGAACTCGCGCATATGGGATTCGACGCACATGTTGGCCAACATGCCTCCAAGGAGGATCTTGCCGATCCCTCGCTTGCGCAGTTGCAGGATCACGTCGTTGGTCTGCGGTCCGAACACCTTGTGCGGACTGGCCACGATCGTCTTACCATCGTCGATATAGCGCTTGAAGCGATCCAGCCAGTCCGCGCCGGAGTTCGAGAAACCCGTCAGATCGAGCGGCCCGCTCCGGGCGAATGTATGGGTCTCGAACTCAGCGGTCTCGAGTGGCCCGTTCATCAGCCAGCCACTGTCGGTGGGGTAGAAATAGTGAGGTGAGATGAACACCTCATATCCACGAGACTTGGCCACCTCGAACGTCCGCTCCATGTTCTCGACCGTCTTGTTCTCGGTGACGCTCGCGCCGACCGCCCCCCAGTTTGCTCCGTCCTCGCTCAGAACGTCGTTCTGCGGGTCGATGAACACCACCGCAGTATCGCCCTTCCGGATGTCCATCTTCGCTACTCCTAAGATCTTCTGCCAGGATCGGAATGACAGTTGACGCTACGCGCCGGAAAAGTTGGCGTCGAGCACTCGACGCCGATGGTCGCGGTCCAGGTGGAGAGAACCGGGCTCGCCCAGACCGGCAACACGGCGACGGCGGGGTCCGGTGATGCCGCGGTCGACACCGCTGATCGAACCGACATCTCGAACAACCGCGCCTGATCGAACATCAGGACGGGACGGCGACGATCAACTTGTCACGGATATCGTTCAGGCAGCGCAGCCGGCCGAGGCCATGGTTCGGCCGAGGAATCCTCGAATGTATCCGACGGCGGTGTCGAGCGCGCTTTCCAGCAGGAAGTGGCCGCCGTCGATGAGGTGGATCTCCGCATCGGGGAGGTCGCGGGCGAAGGCCGTGGCGCCGGCCGGGCCGAAGATCTCGTCGCCCGAACCCCAGATCGCCAGCAGGGGGACCTGGCTGGTGCGGAAGTACTCATGGACGGCGGGGTAGAGCGGCGGGTTGGTGGCGTAGTCGCGGAACAGGGCGAGCTGGATCTCGTCGTTGCCCGGACGGCTCACCTCGGCGTGGTCGAGGGTCCAGGTGTCGGGGTCGAGGAGGTCAGGCTCGCGCACCCCGGTGACGTACTGCCAGCGGATGGCCTCGAGGTCGAGCGCCCCGCGGACCCCACCTTCGGTGTCGGGGCCGGGCGCCTGGGTGTAGGCCCACACGCCGGCCCAGAAGGACGGGACGAAGCCGTCGTCGTAGGCGTTGCCGTTCTGGCTGATGATCGCCTGCACCGCGGCGGGGCGCCGCAGCGCCAGGCGCCAGCCGATGGGCGCGCCGTAGTCCTGCACGTACATCGCGAACCGGTCGACCCCCAGCTGGTCGAGCAGGCCCTGGGTGATGTCGGTGAGGGCATCGAAGGTGTAGTCGAACTCGGCGGGTGTCGGGGTGGCGGACTGCCCGAACCCGATGTGGTCCGGGGCGATGACGTGGTAGCGGTCGGCGAGTGCCGGAATCAGCTGGCGGAACATGCGTGAGCTGGTCGGGAAGCCGTGCAGGAGCAGCACGACCGGGGCGCCCACCGGGCCGGCCTCCCGGTAGAAGACCCGCTGCCCGTCCACGGTCACCGTGCGGTGGTGAACCTCGACCATGACTAACTCCATTCACTGACTTGACCGGTTAGAGGGACGGCGCCATCAGACACTGCGACAGCTAACTTGTCAAGCTTGCCAATATGGTTAGTATGGCGCCATGTCGGACGTAGCGGCACCCGAGGACGAGGTCCTGCTCCTGGACCTGCTCAACAGCACTCCGGTCGCCGACGGCGGGCAGCTCGACCTGCTGACCACCGGCGGGGAGGCATGGGCGCGCGCACACGGCGGGGTCGGGTCGGCCGAGGAGGTGTCCCACCTGCGGCAGGTCCGCGACGGCTTGCAGGCCGTCGTCCGGGGCACGGAGCCGGCGGACGCGCTGACGCCGCTGCTCGCCGGCGTGCGCCTGCGCCCGGAGGTCACACCGAACGGGCTCGCCTGGTCCCTCGACGTCGAGGAGACCCGGCGCCCGGCCGCGCGCGCCCTCCTGGCATGGGGCCGGGTCCAGGAGGAGATGCCCGGCCGCCTGCGGGCGTGTGCCAACGACGAGTGCCGGCTGTTCCTGCTCGACCGCAGCAGGCCGAACACGGCCCGATGGTGCTCGATGAAGACCTGCGGGAACCGGCTGAAGGCGCGGCGTCATTACCAGCGCACCCGACCCACGGACTGAGCCCTGCGCTCAGCGCAGCGTCACCTCGTCCCCGACACGCACGGCGCCGGCCCGCACGACCGTGGCGTAGCACCCGGCGCACGGGACGACCCCGGTCCCGGGAACGTCGACCCGGTTCGCCGTCATCAGCGTTCGCACGGCCTGCGGGGCCCGTGGGAGAGGTCCGTGCTCGAGAGTGGGCACCGCGCACCGCGGGGTCGGCTTCGCCACCTGCAGCACGATCCCCGCGTCACCTTGACCACCGATGTGGACCTCGCGGCCGACCCAGTCGTTCTCGACGAACGCGGGCGTGCCGGGAGGCGTCTCCACCACCAGGTTGGGGCGGTAGCGGACACCTTCCACACCGACCGCGTCCAGTGTCGCGCTGGTGATCAGGTGCACCGGCGCGCTGTCCACGAACGACGCCCCGGGCGAGCCTCGGCCGATGTCAGGACCGCAGCGTGCACGTCCGCGTCGACGCCACGGTCGAGCACGTCCTCAGGAGCCGGACGTTCGACCGTGGCACCCTCGGGCCGCTCCGAGGCGACCCGGACGGCCCGGCCGAGACCGCGCGACAGCATCCCGTCCACGCCGGGGGCGGTGGCGTCGAGCGTCCACCCGGCAGGCGACACGATCTCCACCCGGCCGTCACGCACGGCGGCCGAGTACATGAGCAGGTCCCGCCAGAGACGCGGGTGCTTGGCCGACGCGACCCTCCCGGTCGTGCTGTCGATCAGGGCGAGGCCCCGGTCGTGCGCCAGCCCGGCCGCATCCACGTCGACCTCGTCGATGCGCTCCCCCAGCATGGACTTCACGGGGTAGCGCCACATGGCCAGAATCCGCATCTCGGCTCGTCTCCGTCGGGTCTCGCGCGGCCCGTCCCACCACTACGCGCCGCCCTGTCAGCATCGACGGAAGCAGGGCGGAACTAACCTGTCAACTACCACTTAAAGGTTACTGCTGTGACGGTGGCGACCCGAGGCGGCCCAGGCCCAGCACCCGCTGCGCGTTGCCGTGGGCGATCTTCGCCTTGCCAGCGGGAGCGAACGGCAGCTGCTGCAGGAACTCCACGGCAGGCTCGACGCCCTCGCGCCGGTGCTGCCGGACCTGCCCCGCGCCATCCTGCGCCTGCGCCTCGGCATGCTGATCGGCACGGTCATCGCGTACTCGGTGGGCGTGGTGCGGCTGGAGTCGCTCGATGAGGGCACCGAGCTGAAGGAGCTGCTCGCCTTCGTCACCGCGGGCTTGGTCGCCTGAGGAGCGTGACCGGCTACCTCGCGGCCGGAGCGGCGGTGGGAAGGTCCCGGTCGCGGCGGATCGGGCCGGCGAGCAGGAACCCGATGCTGGCGGCCAGGCCGACGGACGAGATCCAGACGGTCGTGCGCGTTCCCAGCGCAGCGCCGAGCGCGCCACCACCCAGTGCACCGATCGGGATGGCGCCGTAGTTGAGCAGCTGCATGGCCGACACCGCACGCCCGAGCAGGTGGCGTGGGCAGTACGCCTGACGCCACGCGGACTTGATGACGTTGACCGCGACGACCCCGGCGCCGTTGACGAAGCTCCCGACGACGAACAGCGCGAGCAGAGGGCCGCGCTGGGCCAGCGGGATCATCAGGCCGGCCAGGGCGCTGACGACCTCGATGATCAGCATGCCGCGCGCGGTCCCGAAGCGTCGTGAGATCACCCCGGCGACCAGTGCGCCTGCGACCCCGCCGACGCCGGCGATCGCGACGAGCACCCCGACGATCCCCGGGCCGACGCCGACCTCGTCGAGCAGGAACACCACCTGGATGGCCGCGTAGACCATGTACGTCATGTTCAACGACGCCCCGAACAACGTGAGCGCGCGCAGATACGGGTCGCCGAACACGAACCGCAGACCCTCGCCGACATCCGCCGCCAGGCCGGCGACTCCCCCGGCCCGCGGTCGCTGCTCGACCGGGGGCTCGCGAAACCGGATCAGCAGCAGGCAGACCGCCGAGAACACGAACGTCGCCGCGTCGACCAGCAGGCCGACGACCGCGCCGACAGCCGCAGCGAGTCCACCGGCGATGGACGGGCCGACCACGAGCGAGGACGCGCTGCTGGTCTGCAGCGCCGCGTTGCCCTCGGGCAGGTCGGCCGGGTCGAGCAACGAGGGCAGGTAGGCCTCGTAGGCGGTCTCGAACGCGACGCGGGCAGCCCCCGAGACCAGCGCGACGACCACCATCTGCACCAGGCTCAGCACCCCGAGCCAGGCCGCGATCGGGACACTGGCGAAGGCCAGCATCGAGACGACGTCGGCGCCGAGCATCACCGGGCGACGGATCACCCGGTCGACCCACACCCCGGCAGGCAGCCCGACCAGCAACCACGGCAACCACACCGCGGCAGTGATCACCCCCACGGCGAACGGCCCCGCCCCCAGCTGCTCGACCGCGACCAGGGGGAGGGCGACCGTCGAGATCGCGCTCCCGACGAGGCTGGCCGTCTCCCCCACCCAGAGCAGCCGGAAGTCGCGATGCCGTCCCAGCAGCCTCCCACGCACCCGCGGATGATCTCAGTCGGAGCCGGTCCCAGGATCTGGAGGTGGCGCCACGTCGGCCAGAGCAGCGATCATCCTCGAACCGGTAGCCGGTCACTCCTGGGCGAGCTTGCTGACCGCCTCCCACTGCGACCACTCAGCCAGGCGCCGTTCGTAGATGCCTCGGGCGATGTCAAGCGCTTCTGCACCGAAGATCACCCGTAGCGGGGGGCGCGGGCTGTCCACGACCTCCAGCAGCGCCGCAGCCGCCCGCTCGGGCGACCCCGACACCCGACCTCCACGCCGTGCGGCCGCTGCGGCGCGGACGGGCTCGTACTCGGGAAGCTGAGATGAGTGGCGGGAGGATGCTCCCGCCCAGTCGGTCCCGAATCCGCCCGGTTCGACGATGGTCACCGCGATCCCGAAAGGCGCGACCTCCAGGGCGAGCGACTCCGAGATCGCCTCCAGCGCCCACTTCGACGCATGGTAGGCGCCGAGGTTCGCGAAAGCGCCGATTCCGCCGAGACTGGAGATCTGGATGATGCGCCCACCACCCTGCTCCCGCATGATCGGGACAGCGGCCTGGCTCGTCCACAGTGCTCCGAAGAAGTTGGTGTCCAGCTGCGCCCTGACGTCGGCCTCCGTCAGCTCCTCGACCGCACCGAACTGCCCGTAGCCTGCGTTGTTGACCAGCACGTCGATGCCCCCGAGCCAGGCCGCGGCCCTGGCGACCACGGCACCGGCGTGTTCACGGTCGGTGACGTTGAGAGCGTGGACGGACAGGCGGTCCCCGTGGGCTTCGCGCATGTCGTCGAGGGCGGACGTGTCCCGAACGGTCGCGGCGACGGCGTCGCCGCGACCGAGCGCTGCGGCTGCGAAGGCACGTCCCAGGCCGCGTCCCGCGCCGGTGATGAGCCATCTGGTGGTCATGCCGCGCTTCCCTTCGAGTCGGCGTGGTGGTCGAGAACCGTCGCCGACCGTGCAACTAGCCCTACCCTGCCTCCCGCGGCAGAGAACCGCCGCGCCACCGACATACCGATGCCCGGGCGTGCGCCGACGACGATCGTCGCCGTGGGTCGTTCCCGTGTGTCCGTCATGTCGTCCACGGTCCCGGAGCCGACCGCTCAGTGGGACGCCGCCGTTCTCCTAGGTGTGCGGCACCCACACAGGGGTAGAACGGGACCATGTCCTCGCCTCTGGGCGGATTCCTGACCCTTCGCCGCTCTCGCGTGCAACCGCACGACGTCGGGCTGAGGAGCAACGATCGCCGTCGCGTCCCTGGGCTCCGACGCGAAGAGGTCGCATTGCTGGCGGGCGTCAGCGTCGACTACTACGTGCGACTGGAGCAAGGACGTGAGCAGTCGCCGTCACCGCAGGTCGCGCAGGCAATCGGTCGCGCGCTGCGTCTCGATGAACACGGCCTCGCGCACCTCTACCGCCTCGCCGGGCTCACACCCCTGCGCACCGCGAGCACCGCCTCGGCCGTCGACCCGCAGCTGGCCGCCCTGATCGACGAATGGCCCGAACACCCCGCGATCGTTCTCGGCCACGCCTTCGACGTGATCGCGACGAACTCCCTCGGGGAAGCGCTGTTCCTCGGGTTCCCCAGCACCCGCAACCTCCTCGAGTCGACGTTCCTCGAGCCGGCGACCCGCGCGCTCTACACCGACTGGGAGATCGTGGCCACGAGCAGTGTCGCCGGATTCCGCCTCCTGGAGGCGGCCCAACCCGACGACCCTCGCATCAGGCAGGTGCGCGACGGGCTCCTCGCCTCGGACACCGAGTTCGCCGCGATGTGGACGGACCACGAGGTGCGCGGGCGGCGGATGACCACGAAGCGCTTCCGCCACCCGGTCGCAGGCGACCTCGAACTCCACATCCAGACTTTCGACGTCCGCTCCGCCCCGGGACAGGAACTCGTGATCTATCGGGCAGAGCCGGGCTCGCCCTCTGCGTCCGCTCTGGGGAAGCTGCGAGACTGAACCGGCGGGCGGCGGGAGAACGCCGGAGCTCGCTCCCGGCGGAACCCGACGCCGACGAGGTAAGCCCCCACCGCCGCGACGATGGGCAACCGCTGTGCCGCGGTGAGGATCCGGCCGGGCGGGCCGGCGTGCGCTCCACTCCGGACCGGGCCGGCCAGGTCGGCGTGCATGATCCGTTGAAGGGCTTGGACCAGCAGCAGCAGTAGCAACCGGCGGCGCCGCACCCTGGCGAGGTCCGTGCTGCGCACGGCACCGCGGCGCAGTGGCCCGGCCAGCAGGGTCGCGGTCGCGACGGTGTCCTGGACCGCCAGGTTGATCCCCATCCCGCCCACCGGCGACATCGCGTGTGCGGCGTCGCCGATGCACAGCAGCCCGTCGACGTGCCAGCGTCGCAGCCGGTTGAGCTGCACATCGAGGTGTTTGACGTCGTCCATCGAGGCCAGCTCGCCGACCCGGTCGGCGTACTCGGGCAGGAGCTCGGCGATGTCGGCCCGGAAGGCGGTGATGCCGCGGGCGCGGAGCTGCGCGTCGGTGCCCTTGCGGGCGACGTAGCCGACCTGGAAGTAGCCCTCCCGCGGGATGACGATGGCGAACCGTCCCCGACCGGGCCTGCGGGTCAGCGCGCCGACCTGCTCACCCATCTGGCGGGACAGCGGGAACCACCAGGTGTCGAACGGGACGTCGAACGCGGTCACCGGCAGGCGGGCCGCGGCGCGCAGGACGGAGTCGCGACCGTCGCAGGCCACCGTGAGGTCGGCCCGGATCTCGCCGTCGGCGGGCTCGCCGGTGCCAGTCGTCGTGCGGTGGCGGACGCCGACGACCCGGCCGTGCTCCCGGACGAGCGAGGTCGCCGTGACCCCCTGTCGCAGCCGGAACGTCGGCTCCGCCGCTGCGGCGCCGGCGAGCAGGTCGAGCAGATCCCACTGCGGGACGATGGTCACGTACGGGTGCCGCACACCCCACCGGCGGAGCGCAGCGAAGTCGCCGATCCGCTGCGTCCCGCCGCGCCCGTCGGGCAGCACGACGTCGGTGACCCGCGACTGCGGCAGCCGCGCGAACCGCTCGCCCAGTCCCAGGTCGTCGAGCAGGTCGAGGGTCGCGGGGTGGACGGTGTCGCCGCGGAAGTCGTGCAGGAAGTCCCCGTGCTTCCCAGCACCGTGACCTCCACCCCGGCCCTGGCCAGCAGCAGCCCCAGCACCATCCCGGCGGGACCGCCACCGACGAAGCAGCACGTCGTCCGCTCCACCGGGGCGGCAATGCCCTGAGTGCCGTCGGGCGAGACCCCCCGGCCCGCCGAGGACGGCTCCCAGGCCACTGCCTTCACATCGATCACAGCCGGTACTACTCCTGCACTCATCACGTGGCCCGCCTGAGACGCCCGCCGTCCCGGTGAACTCGGCGCGGCAGGTCAGGGAGCGCCCGGCCACCGCGGTCATCCGATGAGGACCAGCGTCGCCCTGGGCGGCGGCGCGACACATCGTGCTCAGGTGCCCAATCCCGATGACGACTTTCGGTGGAGGACGCCATCCTCAAGACCGGTCGGGTCGGATCGGCTTCTGCGACTGGCAGGTGGTGATGCGGGGAAGCTGGGCCTTCGACGTGTCGTACACGATCGCCACCTCGCTGGCGGTGGCGGACCGGCGCGACTGGGAGCGCGAACTGCTCGCCTTCTACGTGGAGAAGCTCGCCGTGGCGGGCGGCACGGCGCCGGACTCCGACACCGCCTGGCTCTCCTACCGGCAGCAGATGTACTGGTCCTACTTCGGGTGGCTGCTCTCCATCGGCCGGAGCGCGATCCAGCCGAAGTTCCAGCCCGCGCGCGCCTCGAACGCCCTCCTGGACCTCGACACGCTCGGCGCGGTCACGGGGACGTTCCGTGACGACACTCCCGACAGGTAGGGGTCCAACTCCGTTCGCACCACTACATGTAGGGTCAGCGCCGCTGATGGTTCCTCTCCAGCCGCAGGGTGGAGAGGGGGCGAGAGGGAATCCGGTGGGAGTCCGGGACTGCCCCGCAGCGGTGAGTGGGAACGACCGCCGTCATCGAGCACTGGGTGCGCCACACCTGGGAAGCGACGGCCAGTAGGAGCACCGGCAGGTGCACGCCCGCGAGTCCGAAGACCTGCCATCGGCGCGCGCACCACCGGTGCGCGCTGTCCGGGGTCCGCGCGGGACGGACCCGGGGCGGATGTCGCCGTGCCCTGTCCGGGCACGCCCCGTCCGCACCGGGATGCGTCTCCCTCGTGGCCTCGGGCTCGGTCGTCGAGCTCACGAGGAGAGCAGTGACCCCACCGGCCACCACCACGACAACCC
>NZ_JAAXKY010000140.1 GCF_012911925.1 Pseudonocardia xinjiangensis
CCGCTGACGGGGTGTCCGCCCCGCGTCCCGCCTCCGCCGTCGCGATCCGCCCCGAGGCGACCACGGCGGCCCGCACCGCGGCGGAGCACGACCTCGTCCAGATCTGGCGGGAGGTGCTGGGGCGCGACGACGTCGGCCTCGACGACAACTTCTTCGACCTGGGTGGCACGTCCTTCGCGCTCGCCACCGTGCACACCCTCATCGGCGCGCGCACCGGCGCGACGACGTCGCTGGTGTCGCTGCTGGAGTTCCCGACGATCGCCGCGCTTGCGCGGCACCTCGCCGGCGACCCCCGGACAGGACATGCGGTGGCCGAGCCGGTCGGCCAGGCGCGGGCGGCCCGGTTGCGCGACCGCCGGAACCGGCTGCAGCAACGACGGCCCGGGCGGGGGACCGGCGAGTGAGCGCGTCAGAGGAGAGGGCCGGGACCGCTTGGGACGAGTCCAGCGGCGTCCGGGCCAGGACCGCTGCCGTCGTCGCCGCGGTCTGGTGTGAGCTCTTCGGGGTGGTGCGGGTCGACCCCGACGACGACTTCTTCGCACTGGGCGGGCATTCGATGCTCGCGGTCAGGATGGCGTCCCGGTTGCGGACCGAGCTGGGGCTGCGCGTACCTGTGCGCACGATCCTGGAGAACCCGACGGTGGACGCTCTCTCCCGGCTGCTGGCCGAGGCCGTTGAGTCCGCCACCGATCCGGCCGGCAGCTGAACTCACGCCTTCGATGTCACCTGGCCCGGGCGGTGGCCGCGTAGTCAGCAAGATCGGTCGCCATGCGCTGCATCACCCGGGGAAGGAAGAGAGGTGTCAGCCAACCGATCCCCGGCCGCGGGCGCCAGGTGCCCTGCCAGTTGATCGTCGTGCCGCCTGCCGCTGCCGGCTCCAGTTCGATTACTGCGCGGTAGTCCTTGATCGAGAAGTTGAAGGCGTCCTCGTAGGCGATGCGCCGGCCGTCCACGAGCTCGGTCAGTCGCTCGCCCGTGACGACCCGGCCCGTGCGGAAGGCGCGGACGGCCCCGACATCGTCACGGCCGCCCGGGCCGAGCCCGGTCGAGCGCTCTTCCACCAGTTCGTCCAGTCCGGAGGACCATTTCGGCCAGCTCCGTCCGTCGATCAGCAGGCTCCAGACGGTGGTGACGGGGGCCGACGTCGTCGCGCTGACGTGGTAGTGCGGCATCGCAGTGATCTCCTGAGTGGGATTCTCGGTGGAGCCTGGGCCCCGGCGGCGGCTCTGGCCGTGGCAGCGGGTCGGGCGGGGCGCTGATCAGCGCACGCCTTCCCAGAGCCGGCGTTCGTCGCCGGCCGGGTCGTCGACGGCCTCCACCTTGTCGTTGATGAGACCGGTCGTGCGGGCATCGACGGTGTAGGGCGCCCACCCGGGGTCGCCACTGCGGATGAAGCTCACCCACGTGGCGTGCGCGGTGTCGGCCACGGCCTGTGGCGCGGAGTCGCCGACCCGCGGGCGCGTGTTCGGCACGTGCAGGGTGTCGAACACGAACGGGATCTCCACGCCGTGACAGGCACCGAGCCGGCCGTCGTAGGCGGGTGACCAGTAGTCGAAGCGGTACACCCAGGTCGGGGCGGTGCCGCCGGTGCGGGCCTCGGCCACGCGGACGGCCGGGACGCGGTAGAACCAGTCGGTGAGGATCGCGGCCAGCAGATCGCCGGGGCGGGCGTCGGGCCGGTTGCGGCGGTACACCTCGATGCTCTCCGCGGGCAGCCCGTACGCGCCGGCCGCGGCGGCGAGCGCGGCCTCGTCGACGGCGTCGATGCTGCCGTCGGAGACGAAGAACAGCCGGGCCTCGTCCTGGTTGGAACCGATCAGCAGTGCCACGTCCGCGCCCCGGCCGGCGGTGATCGCCTCGAGCGGCGGGCGGGGCACGACCTCACCGTCGACGGTCGGCATGAACGGCAGCAGGCTGAGCGCCAGCGCACCCCACTTCGCCGGGTCCGGGGCGGTCTGCAACTGCTCGGTGAGCGCCGACACGGCCGCGGTCACCTGCTGCACCGGGATCGCCGCGATCGCCTCCCGGGTGGGCTCGACGCCCAGCGCCTCGGCCAGGAAGTCGGAGACCATGCGCCCGTCCTGCGGGTCCAGAGTGTGCGCGGCGGCGCCGCTCTGCGCGATGGCCCGGTGGAACAGCCCGGCCGCGGCGGGCATCGACAGCAGCGTGGTCACGCTCATCGCGCCTGCCGACTCGCCGGCGACGGTGACCCGGGCGGGGTCGCCGCCGAACGCGGCGATGTTGTCGCGCACCCAGGTCAGCGCGGCGACCTGGTCGAGCAGGCCGGGGTTCGCGACGTCGTCGCCGGTGTAGAGGAAGCCCTCGGCGCCGAGTCGGTAGTTGATGGTCACGGTGACCACGCCGTCGCGGGCGAAGGCGGCGCCGTCGTACTCGGCGACCGAGCCGGAACCGTTCGTGAACGAGCCGCCGTGGATCCACACCAGCACGGGCAGCGAGCCGGTGGTGTCGGGCGTCCAGACGTTGAGGTTCAGGCAGTCCTCACCGGGGATGTCGACCTCGGGGAACAGCGGCCGGTACTGCGGCGGATACGGCGCCTTCGGGCTGGTCGGGCCGTACTCCGTGGCGTCGCGGACGCCGTTCCAGGGTGACGCGGGGCGGGGTGCGCGCATCCGGTCGGGCCCGAATGGCGGGGCCGCGAACGGCACTCCGAAGAAGGCCAGTGCCCCGCGGTCGGTGGTCCCGCGCAGCACACCCTGCTGGACGCGGACGACCGGCGCGGACGACGTCGTGCTCATCTGTCACCTCAGTGCGACAAGGATTCGGCTGATGATCAGGTCACCGGCGACGCGCCAGGGACGGGACGCGTCGTGGGGCGGCGCGACCGCGACCCACGTGCGTCGCCGCCCTGGCGCCGCCGGGCGGCTAGACGTCGTGCTCTCGCCGAGCGCCGGTGATGGATTCGAGGGCCGCCGCAGCTTCCAGCGAGATCAGGCGGGAGTTCTGCAGAGCGACGACTTCCCAGCGGTCGTTCTGCCACGCCGTGACGAACAGCTGCATGGACCGGCGGCTCGGCGGCGGCTCGTCCTCGGACGGCAGCGCGATGCCGACGCGGTGGTGCACCACGCCCCACCCCGGCTGGATGATCTCGGCGAACAGCACCTCACCCTGAGCCAGTCGTGAACCCTTCATCACGGTGTCGAAGATCGGCTGATGGGTCGCGATCATCTCCTGACGTCCCCGGTAGATGGTTCCCTCGAAGTCCGCGAAGACGGCGTCCTCTGCAAAGTCTGCGAAGAAGGTGGTGGCGTCGCCGCGGTTCCACGCCTCGTTCATCCGAGCTGGAATGGCGCTGATCGCCTCGGTCGGCTCATTCATTCGATCACCCTCCGGTGCTGTCGATCAATGGGGTTCATCCGGGGCGCGCATGTTTCGCGCAGCCGGCGAGATCGGTTGCTACGCGCGCCTGCCGGGCGCTGCGCTTCCGGTGTAGTCCCCGAGGTCGGACACCAGTCCGGCGATGTCGGGGGTGCTGTCGTACCGTCGCTGGTGGATCGCGGCGATCTTCGCGCCCATCTCCGGGTCGGGGTCGTCGGTGATGTCGAAGGACATGAACTTCTCGACCAGCGGCAGGCCGAGCCGGTCGATCTCGAGGTGGGCCGGGTGGTTCATCATCTCCTCGTAGCCGTCGAGGTCCTCGACCACGGAGATGGCGCTGTACTCGTAGTCGCCGCCGAAGTCGCGGCCCACGACCTACGACCTGATGGACGGGATCCGGGTGGTCGCGTCACGCATGCGTTCGATGCCGGCTGCCACCTCGTCCTCCGACAGGCCGGGCTTGAGGGTCATGCGGATGCAGTGGTGGATCATCGGAACTCCCTTTCCGTGCAGTTCTCGGAGTGGTCAGGCCGGGACGAACGCGGTGGCGTGATCGCGTGCGAACTCGGTGATGTCGCGCGCGGGGTGCCCGGTGAGGTCGGCGACGCAGGAGTGCACGACGGCGGCTTCCCCCCTGGCGTAGTGGGCGTAGTCCTCGACCAGGCCGTCGAGGACCCACGGCGGGACGAGGCCGGTCAGCGCGGCCGTGAAGTCCTCGGGGGCCACCTCCTGGAAGGCGATCTCCCGCCCGGTGGCGGTGGAGAGGGCGTGCGCGATCTGGCCGTGGGTCACGGCGCGGGGCCCGGTCAGCGTGTAGGTCGTGCCGGTGTGTCCCGGGCTGGTCAGCACGGCCGCGGCGGCGTCGGCGACGTCCCTGGTCTCGATGGCGCTGACCGGGGCGCCACCGATCGGTGCGGCCAGCACACCGTGGGCGATGGTGCCGGCGAAGCCGAGCAGGGCCTGCATGTAGAGGTTCGGGCGCAGCACGGTGTGGTCGGTCCCGAGCCGGTGCACGTGCTGCTCGACCTCGGCGTGCCAGCGCAGGAACCGCACCGGCGAGTCGGTGCGCGCCCCGTATTGCGAGAGCAGCACGAGCCGTTCGACACCGCATTCGCGGGCGAGCTCGGCGAACCGGATCTGGAGGGCGGCGGCGTCCTCGGTCGACGGGCTGTTGAGGAAGGCCGCGTCGACGCCCTTGAGCGCGGCGGCGACCGCCTGCGGGTCCTGCAGGTCGGCGACGACGTTCTCGACGCCGGGAACCGGGCGCTCGGGGTTGCGCGTCATGGCGCGGACGGTTGCGCCGCGGGCCAGCAGAGCGGGCACGAGAGCGGAGCCGACCGTTCCGGTCGCGCCGGTCACCAGCACGGTGGGTGTGTTCATCGGGTGCGTCCTCAGTGGGGTGCGGTCGAGGTGGCCCGGTCGCGGGTGTTCCCGGTTCCGGTGGAGGCTCGTGGTGGACGCGTCTCACCTCGTGCCGGCAGCAGGGTGAGCGACAGCGCGAGGGCGAGGGCGATCAGTGCTGCTCCGCCCAGGAACGCGGTCGTGAACGCGATGTCGCCGTGCGCGCCCGCGGCGCCGATGGCGATCGCGGCCAGTGCGGCGAGGCCGAGCGCGCCGCCCAACTGCTGAGCGGCGTTGACCAGGCCGCTGAGCAGGCCCGACTCGCCTTCGCCGCTGTCGCGCACCGCCGCCGTGAACGCGTTGACGATGCCGAGGCCGAGCCCGGCGCCGATCAGCAGGAACGCGCCGAGCAGGTGCACGGAGAAGCCGTCGGTCGCCGGGTTCAGCGCCAGCCACAGGAACCCGGCGAGCAGCAGGACGAGAGCGACGTGCAGCGCGCGTGGCAGGCCGACGCGCCGGGCCAGCAGCGGTGCCGCTGCGCTGCCGAGGATGATCATCACGGCGACGGGGATCTGGGTCAGCCCACTGGTCAGCGCGTCCATCCCGAGGACGTCCTGCTGGTAGAGGGGGAGCAGGAAGAACAGGCTCGTGAGCGTGGCACCGAGCAGCATCAGCACCACGCCCGCTGTGACCACCGGCTTCCTGCGGAAAACACCGAGCGGGACCAGCGGGTGCGTGGAGCGGTGCTCGGCGATCAGGAAGGCGACCAGGGAGGCGAGGCCGACCGCGAGTCCGATGACCGCGGTGGGCGTGGCCCATCCGGCTTCGGCGGCGGAGACCATGCCGAGCGCGAGTGCCGAGATCCCGACGGTGATCGTGGTGGCGCCGACCGCGTCGAACCGGCCGGGTCGACCGGGGAACGACGGCACCGAGCCCCAGACGACGATCGCGCTGATGAGGCCGAGCGGCACGGGGACCCAGAAGACCGACTGCCAACCCAGCAGCGCGGTCAGCGTGCCGCCGAGGGACACGCCCAGCAGGCTGCCGAGGCCCGCGACGGCACCCCAGATCCCCATGACGCGGGTGCGCTCCGCCGGCGACGGGTAGAGGTTCAGGACGAGGGCGAGCGCGGACGGCATCACCAGTGCCGCCCCGATCCCCTGACCGATCCGCCCGGCGATCAGCATCGGCCCACCGGCGGCCAGCGCGCAGAACGCCGATGCTGCGACGTAGAGCGCCATCCCGGAAAGGAACACCTTCCTCCCCCCGAGCACGTCGGCGAGGCGGCCCCCGAGCAGCAGCAGACCCGCGAAGGCCACCAGGTAGCTGTCGACGACGACGGTGAGTTCGGCGGCGGAGAGTCCCAGCCCTTCGCGGATCGCCAGTCCGGCCAGGTTGACCATCGCGGTGTCGAGGTAGATCAGGAACATGGAGACGGCCAGGGCGGCCATCATCACGCTGCGCGGCAGTCGCAGGCGGGTGCGCATGAGCGTGGGTAGGTGTCCGTTGCTCGTCATGTCACCCTCACTGGGCACGGTGTCATTTCTCGCCTTCTGATTTCTTTCGCTCGGTGTGCTCCGTGGTGGGAGCCGGGGTCGAGTCTTCGGCCGGAGCCCGGTCGGGAACACCCACGCGAGGTCCACGCCGTGCCCACAGTCGCGGTGGAGCCGGTGGGGGACGGGCTGTGGCGGCACTGGGGGCCCGGCGTGGGTGCCGTCCGGCGGGCCCCGGTCGAACACTGTCCTGGCCGGCAGGCAGCCGGAACCGAGGAGGAGGGGGAACCGATGGCCCGGGTCGAACGCGCAGGCGCGCATCCCGCTGCGCCCGAGCACGTCGAGGCGATCGTGGTCGGCAGCGGTTTCGGCGGCGCGGTGTTCGCCGCCCGGCTCGCGCAGGCCGGAGTCGGCGTGGTCGTCCTCGAACGCGGCCGGCGGTGGGAACGCGGATCCTTCCCCCGCTCGCCGGACCCGGCGGACGGATGGCTCTGGAGCATCGGCGCCGGGCTCTACGACATCCGCTGGCTGGACAAGCTCATCAGCGTCCAGGGCGCGGGGTGGGGCGGCGGCTCGCTCGTCTACGCGAACGTCTTCGCCCGCCCCTTCGACCCGTCGCTGTCCGGGCGGTGGCCCCCGCACCTGCGGCGGGACCAGCTCGACCCCTACTACGACCTCGCCGCGCACATGCTCGACGTGCGGCCGGTCGGCGTCGATCCCACGACGGGCCGCGTGCCAGCGCGCACCGCACTGGTCGAGTCCCTGGTGGACCGGATGGACCGGGTGGCCGGCACGATCCGGCCGAACCTCGCGGTCCGCTTCACCGCCGACCCCGACGTGGTGACCCCGAACAAGCACGGGGTCGAGCAGGGCGGCTGCGACTTCGACGGCGACTGCGTCATCGGGTGCAACCGGGGCGCGAAGAACAGCCTCGACCACAACTACCTCGCCGTCGCCGAACGCGCGGGCGCGGTCGCCGTGACCCGCGCCGAGGTGATCCGCGTGGAGCCCTGCGACTCCGGCTACGCGGTCACGTGGCGCGACCCCGGCGACGCCGCCGCGCCGCCGGTGACGATGACGAGCCGCCACGTGTTCCTCGCCGCCGGCGCCGTCGGCACGACCGAACTGCTGCTGCGCCAGCGCGACGTGCTCGGGACGCTACCGCTGCTGTCCTCCCGGCTCGGCGAGGAGTTCTCGGGCAACGGCGACTTCCTCATGACGACGACGCTGCGCTCCGCCGGGGACCTCACCCGCGGGCCGACCATCACCACGACGACGATCCTCGACGTGCCAGAAGGCCGGACGCCGGTCTGGTTCCAGGTCCAGGACGGCGGCATCCCGCTGCCGCTGCAGCGGCTCATCCACGCGTCGCTGCCGCTGGAGCGCCTGCGCGCCCGGTGGAGCCGCCGGCGCGGCAGCCGATCGACGCATCGCATGGCCCTGCTGTCGATGGGCCGGGACTCCGCCTCGGGGCACCTCGCGCTGAACCGCAACGGGAACGCGGCGGTCGCCTGGGACAACCGGCGCGAAGCACGCCTGTACCGCGCCGAGTCACGCGTCGGGCCGCTGCTGAGCGGCATGCTGCGCACCCGCGTCCACGCAGCGTTGTCGTGGACTCTGCTGCGCCGCGCCGTCACCGTGCACAACCTCGGCGGGGTGCCTGCCGACCGGCCGGGAGCCCCGGGCGTCGTCGACCAGTGGGGCCAGGTCCACGGGTACCCCGGCCTCTTCGTCGTCGACGGCTCGACCGTGCCCGGCTCGACGGGGGCCAACCCGTCGGCAACGATCCTCGCCGCCGCGGAACGGGCCGCCGAGCACGTCGCGCGCCGGCTCACCGGAGACCCGCAGTGGCGCGCACCCGAATGGCCGGACGTCCGGGCGGCACCGGTCCCGGAGGACGCCGCGAGCCGGGAGATGGCCCACCTCCGGGCGCGCACGTCGGGCAACGGCATCCGCTTCCGGGAGCGGATGACCACCCCGCGTGCCCGTCGTACCCGTGAACCGGTCGCGGACCTGCGGCTCACCGCCTCCTTCCCCGGGTTGGACGACTTCCTGCGCGACGACCTGCACACCCTCGACGTCGACGGAACGGTGACGATCCATCCGATCGCCACCGGACGACCGGCGCGCGGCTCGCTGTCGCTGTTCCCCCGTGACGGCCGGCACGCCATGCGCTACGCGCTCGAGTTCGACGACGACCGCGGCGCCCCCTGGCTACTGACCGGCGCCAAGTCGATCCTGCGACCCGGGCCCATCGCCCGGTGGCACGGCCTGACCCGGCTGCGCTGGGAGGCGCGCCCGGCCGGGGGAGGGGATCGCGCGCCGTACAGCGGGTTCGTCTCGATCGACGCCGCCGCGGTGGTGCAGATCCTGATGACGCTGCGCGGAGAGGGGTTCACCCGGCCGCGTCGTCTCGCTGCCGTCCTGGGGTTCGCCGCCTTCTTCGCGCGGGAGTCCCTCGCCTTCGCACCACGCCGATCCTGATCGCCGACCGCGGCGGGGTCGTGTCGGGCGAGTATCCGCTCCGCGCGTGCGCTGCCCTGCCCTCCACCGGGTCGGCGACGGCCGAGTCCTCCCGCACGCCGCTCGGCGAGCGCTCAACGAACGGCCTGGTCGCGAACCTTCCGAGCAAGTTCGACGAGCTCTGCCATCCCCGCCTCCCGCCCGGATCGCCACGCCACGTCGAACGAGGCTGCGCCCAGGTCACGACGGGCCCGGTCGATGTCGCCCGCGACCAGTTCCTGGGTGGTGGGGAAGTCCTCGACCACCCCGTGCGCGTCCGCGTAGGCGGACCATGCGCCGAACAGCCGAGCACCGGCATCAGGGTCTCCGAGCCGGACCGCCACCACGGCGAGCGTGGAGAGCATGTAGGTCAGCGTCCAGCTGTTCACGGCAGCCACGGCGAGATCGATCGCCTCGGCCAGCAGCGCAGCGGCCTCGTCGTTGCGGTCGCCGAGCTGCGCGGCGACGGCACGGAGGTTGAGCGCGGCCCCCACCTCGAACGCCGACCCCACGCGCCGCGTTGCCCTTTCGGCCTCCCGTGCCGCCTGCTCGATCGCGGGTGCGCTGCCGGCGAGCAACGCGATCTGCGTGGTCGCCATCCGCGCGTGGGCGATCCAGTACGGGTCACCGAGGGCGTCGGCCCGACGGTTCGCCTCGCCGAGCAGCTCCCGGGCCAGGGAGAGGTCCTGGGAGAACAGCGCCGTCGAGGCGGCGAGCGTCGCGGCCTGGGTGGCGAGCACCTCGTCGTCGTCGCCGGTCGCGAGCTCGAGTGCCTCCCGGCTGTGCCGGCAGGCATCCGCAGGAGCGGCCAGGTGCTCCAGACCCGCCCACGCCACCAGCAACCGGGTCCGGCTCTGCCGGGTCATCGGCCGGGCGTTCAGGCGGGTGGCCCAGGAGCTGCCCTCGCGACCGTGTCCGCGGATCGCCAGGTGCAGCCAGACCAGCCAGAGCAGCTCGGTGGCGTCGTCAGCACGGTCGTGCTCGATGAGCCAGTCGAGCGTGACCCGCAGGTTGCCCAGCCCCGCTTCGAGTCGGTGCAGCGCCGTCACCTGCCCGGAGCCGTGCAGATCGTCGACGAGGGCACGCGCGGTGGCCAGCACGGCGCCGGCCAGGCCGGCGCGGGCCTCGTCGGCCTGGCCGTGCTCGAGACGCTCCCCGGAATGCTGACGTACGGGCTCCAGCAGCCGGAACCGATCCCCGCCCCCGCCGTCGACGACGCGGATCACCAGCGAGTGCTCGACGAGTTCGGTGAGCGCGCGGGTCGCGGAAGCGGCGGAGAGACCGCTGACGGCATGGGCATCCGCCCAGGTGAACCCGCCCACGCACACCGACAGGCGCGCCAGGAGCGACCGTGCTGGTTCGCTGAGCAGCCGGACGCTCCAGTCGAGGGTCGCCGTGATGCTCCGTTGCCGGACGGGCAGGTCGTGGGGCGCGATGTCGGAGGGCAGTTCCATCGTCTGAAGCAGTGTGCGCGGGCCGATCCGGGCGGCCGCGGTGGCCGCGAGCTCCAACGCCAGCGGCAGACCATCGGCGTGGCGGCACAGCTGGGCGATCACCGGCGCGTCGCCCTGGTCGTCGGCGACGGTGCCGCCACGAGCGCTCATCCGTTCGCGGAACAACCGGACCGACATGTCGTGGTCCAGCGGCGCCACCCGCATCTCGCGTTCGGCCCGTATCCGCATCGGGACCCGCCCGGTGGCCAGGATGGTGAGTGCCGGGCAGACCGAGACCAGCGTGGCCACCGCGGGCGCACACGGGAGAACGTGCTCGACGTTGTCGAGCACGAGCAGCAGCTCTCGGTTCCCCAGGAACGACGCAACGGCCCCGACGCGGTCGGCGGTGCCGGAGTCGGGGACGCCGAGCGCGGTGGCGATGGCGGGGACGACGTCCGCGGCGGAACGGACGTCGGCGAGCTCGACCAGCACCGTGCCGGCCGGGAAATGTTCGCGTGCCGCGGCCGCGACCAGCAGGGCGAGCGTGGTCTTGCCGACCCCGCCAGGCCCGGTCAACGTCAGGACGGAGCACGAGGGCTCTGCCAGGACACCCACGATCGCGTCCACCTGGTCGTCCCGACCGATCACCGGCGCAGCGGGCGCGGGCAGCCGTCCGTTCGCCGGGTCACCCACGGGTGCGGGCACCTTCGTCCGGTGGCCGGCGGTCGACGCCTCGGGTGGCGGGACGGCCGCGACCAGACGGGCGCGCTCGTCGTCGTCCAAGCCGAGCGCGTCGGCAAGCGCGCGCACCGTGTGCGGATAGGGCCGACGGCGCTCGCCCCGTTCGAGCGCCCCCACCGCCTTCTGGGTGATGCGTGCCCGAGTCGCGAGTTCCTCCTGCGTCAGCGACCGGGCGGTTCGGTACCGGCGAAGTAGCTCGGCGAAGTCGCTCACCGGCACAGCATCCCGGTACCGGCGGTCATGAGGGAAAGACGGGCGACGACCGGGGACCTCGGCTCCGCGGTTCAAGCGTCCCCGTCCGGCGCTGCGGGCGAAGATCCGTCGCGTCCATCTCCGAACGGTTTCCTCCAGCGCCTGGTACCAACCACCGCCGCGGGCACACCGCACCCAGCGGCATCCACCCAGCAGCCGCTTCAACAACCCGGCTGGGCATGACAGCTGATATTGGGGCACCTGCTGTCAAGTGGCCGTGGCTGGTGGCCCGCGATCGAAGGGGATCGGGGCTGGTCAGGCGGGTTGCTCCTCGCCCTTGCCTGTCAGCACCGCCCTCACCGGCGGATCGGGGAGAAGCGCTCAGTCCATCAGGGCGAGGCTCCAGCTCCAGCCGGCGAGTTCGCGGGCGATCGCGACCGCGCTGATGGTGGATCGTTTCCCGCGGGCATCCAGCCGCGTCCACCGTCGGTGCAAGCGGCGGTTGCCGCGCTCTGCGCGCTCCCGCACCGCGGCCGGCTGGCCGGCGCGGCGGCGGATCAGCTCATGACTGGGCCGATACGGCTTGCGATGATGCCACGCGGCCTCGACCAGCAGCCGACGGGCGTGGCTGTTACCGGCCTTGGTGATCCCGCCCTGGCTGCGGCGGGCGCCGCTGGAAGACTCGCTGGGCACCAACCCGAGGTAGGAACCAATCGTGGAGCCGGTGAACCGCCGCCAGTCCCCGACCTCGACCGCCAACCCGAACCCGGTCAAGATCCCGACCCCGCGCAGGCAGCACAACCGGTCCACGACCGGCGCGAACCCACTCGTGGCGGCCATCTCCACGATGGCAGCGTCAAGCCGATCACGGCGAGCATGCACGCTCAATACCGCATCGAAGGCCTCATCGAAGGCCACCTGGACACCGACCCGGTCCAACCGAAGCGCGCGCAGCCACGCCTCGTGCGCCCCGGCCCAGGCGCAGTTCTCCCATACGAGCCCCTGGCGCAGCAACAGCTTCGGCAACCGGTGCCGAGCACGCATGAGATCTGTACGCGCGTCCTCCCGAGCCCGGACCAGATCCCGCGCAGCCTCCTCGGCCTCGCCGGGCACCCGCACCCCGGGCAACTCGGCAATCCGCAACAGTCGAGCAAGCCGCTCCGCGTCACGACGATCGGTTTTCACCCTGTCCCCAGGCGGGCGCTCCATCTTCGAGGGCGCCACCACCTCGCACCGCACCCCCGCCGCGGCCAACGCCCGAGCCAGCGCGAACCCGGTCGGACCAGCCTCATACGCCACCGCAACCGGTCCCGGCAGCGACCCAACCCACGACACGATCGCCTCGGTCTTCGGTGACGGCCGCAACGTGCGGATCTCCCCGACCTCACTGTCGATCATGCAGCCCACCACTGATCGCGCATGAACAATCCAGGCCCACGCACGTACGCTCTGCCAGCACCGGCGCCTCCCGTAAATGCGGCACCGCCGCCGACTGCGGCGGTGACCCGCGCCAACCTACGAGCGAGGCGCCGGGCCCCCATACGGTCTAGAGCTTGACCAGCCCCGCGTCCACCGACATCGCCGTCCCGGTGACGAACCGCGACTCGTCGGAGGCCAGGTAGAGCAACGCGTTGCTGACGTCGATGGTCTGCACGGTCTGGATGTCGAAGGCGTTCAGGCATGCCGACCGGACGCGCTCGTTGGCGGCGGCGATCACCTCGCCCCCGGGGCTGTTGTCAAGGCCGGTGCCGGAGACACCGGTCGGGCAGACCGCGTTGAAGCGGAGGACGAGGACGGGGAGCGAGTCCGGCAGGCCACTGCCACGAGCGCTGAACGGCAGTTAACCTGCGACGACGAACATCAATTCGAACATCTGTACGAGTACGATGAAGAGGTGCCGGACAGCCCGCTCACCACCGCGCATCACCTCCTGGTCGAGGCGATCGACGCGCTGTCCGCGGCCCCCGACGCGCTACCGACGACGACCTGCTGTCCGTGCTCACCTTGTGCGAAGGCACCAGCCGGCGGCTCGACCGGCTCACCGTCGCCACCGTGGCCGCTTTGGAACGGCGCGGCACGTTCGCCGAACGCGGCTACAAATCCACCCCGGCCGCGTTGGGGGATCTGCTCGGGTGGGAGCGGTTCGAGGCCCGCACCCGGGTGGTCGCCGCCGAGCAGGTGTGCCCGCGGGTCGGGCTCGACGGCACCGTGTTGCCCGCGCGGCTGGCCGCCACCGCCGAGGTGTTCGCCGCCGGCGCCACCGGGCTGCGGCACGTCGCAGTGATCGCCCGCGTGCTCGCCAGCCCGGCCGCGGAAAGGCTTACGCCCGAGGTGTGGGCCGGTGCCGAAGCCCAACTCGCCGACAAGGCCGCCGTCTACACCCCCTCCGAACTGCAGACCTGGGGCACCGCGCTGGTCGAGGCCCTCGACGAGGACGGGCCCGAACCCGACGACCGTCCACCCGCGCTGGTCAACGAGTTACACCTGCTCCGTCACCGCGGCAAAGCGGGCGGCACCCTGAAGGGCCGGTTCGATGACGCAGCGATGTTCGACGCCATCGCCACCGTGATCGACGCCCACGCCCGACCCGCCACCGCCGACGAGCAGCGCAGCACCGCGCAACGCCAGGCCGAAGCGCTGGCCGACGTGTGCGGCTACGTGCTCGACCACGGTGACGTCCCCGCATGCGGCGGGCGCCGCCCACACCTGACCGTGCTGATCCGGCTGGAGGACCTGGAGAACCGGGCCCGCGCCGCCTGCCTCGACTTCGGCGGCACCCTCACCCCGCAGTCGCTGCGGATGCTGGCCTGCGACGCCGCGGTCGTGCCCGTCGTGCTCAACGGGAAAGGTCAGCCCCTCGACGTCGGGCGGGTCACCCGCACCATCCCCGACGGGCTGCGCCGCGCGATCGCCGCCCGCGACCGGGGCTGCGCCGGCTGCGGGCGGCCACCGTCGTGGTGCGAGGTCCACCACATCAAGGCTTGGCAGGACGGCGGCGACACGGCCCTGCACAACTGCGTGATGCTGTGCCGGGCCTGCCACCGCCTGCAGCACCACTCCGAATGGGAAGTCCGGATCCGCGACGGGTTGCCCGAGTTGATCCCCCCGGCCTGGATCGACCCGCAGCGAAGACCCCGCCGACAACCACTCCTGCGCCTCGCCGCATAAGGGTCGAACAGATGGGCACGGTCGGCAGAGCCTCCGTGATCACTGGGGGGACACATGTCCTCAGGCCGACACGCCGTCAACAACGCTCATGGCCACTACACCTAGTCGGCGTGCCGCTGCGCATTTCGCGGCTCGGCGTCGAGCCCGCAGGCGTCCGCGTACGCCCTCGGAGTGACGCCGAAACGGGTGCGGAACTCCTTGATGAAGTGCGAGGCGCTCGTGTACCCGACCCGGCGGGACACCGCGGTGACGCTCGTGCCGCCACCGCCGAGCAACTCGCGGGCCCGGTCGAGCCGACACTCCTTGAGGAACTGGTACGGCGAGCGCCCGGTGGCGTCACGGAAATGGGCCGAGAACGCCGATGGGCTCAGCGCCGCCTGCCGGGCCAGGTCGTTGACCGTGAGCGGCTCGGCGTAGTGCGCCCGCGCGAAGGCGAGTGCCGCGAGGATCGGGCTCTGGACGGTCTGCCGGGCCGCGATCCGCAGCAACCGGGAGAACTGCTCGCGGCACAGGACCCGGTAGATCATCTCCTCGACGCACATCGGCGCCAGTACCCGCCGGTCGGCCTCGCTGTCGAGCGACCGCAGGAAGCGCAGCGTGGGCTGCGGCGTATCCGGCTTCCCCCGGCCGGGTGGAGCAGGCCCTCGAGACGACGCCGGAACCCGTCCCAGTCACGCTTCGTACCCGCGGGACGCGATTCACCCAGCCCCTCGCCCACGGCGGCCCACGTTACCTCGAAAGGAGCGGGCCCGGGGCGGAGGATTTTCGATGAATGGCAACGAAATCTTCGATGGCTGGATCGGGCCGGTCGGCGGAAACCGCTTGTCGGAGCAGGCCGTGCGTGGACATGTGGTAGGACGGGAACGTGAACGATGTCGAAAAGGAGCGCGCCCGACTTGTCTCCTTCATCTGGGACTCATTCGTTCCTCATATTCTGTACTCGCTGGTCACTCTCGGCATCGTCGATCTGCTGGCCGACGGGGCGGCGACTGCCGATCAGCTCGCCGAGCGATCCGGAACGCACGGACCCTCGCTGTTCCGGCTGCTGCGCGTCGCAGTGTCCCTGAATCTGGTGAGTCTCGAGGGAGATCTCTTCACGCTCACGGTCGGCGGCGAGCTGTTGTGTCCCGGCGTTGCGGGATCGGTGCGCAACACGATTCTGCTGTATGGCGACGTGGAGAAACGGCGGTCATGGGGCGAGCTGAACTACAGCGTCCGTACCGGACAGGACGCTGTCGGGCACATGTTCGGCCAGGAGTACTTCGAGCGGTTGTCGGCACATCCGGAGCACGCGGCGGTGTTCAACGAGACGATGGCGGAGATCAGCCGAGGCGTGGCGCGGTCGCTGCACGAACTGGGAATCGCCTGGCACGGCCGAATAGCCGATGTGGGTGGCGGCAGCGGAGCGCTGCTTGCCGGTGTGCTGGCCGCCAACCCGCAGACGCTCGGGCTGCTCTACGACACCGAGTCCGGGTTGGACGAAGCCGAGGCAACACTCACGAGAGCCGGAGTGCGGGACCGCTGCGAGATCGTTTCCGGTGACTTCTTCGAGTCGGTGCCCGGCGGCTGCGACGCCTATCTGCTCAAGCACATCGTCCACGACTGGGACGACGAACGGGCCGCCACGGTACTGACCCGGTGCCGGGAGTCGATGACGGCCGACGCGAGGCTGTACCTGATCGAGTCGGTGGTGCCCACCGATCCCGCCGAATTCGATACCGGCATGCTGGTGCGGGATCTGAACATGCTGATCAAACTGCCCGGTAGGGAACGCACGCAAGCGGAGTTCACCGAACTGCTCGCCGCATCCGGCCTGAAGCTGACGGGAATGACTCCGCTCCCATCTCCCGGGCGGCCCTACAGTCTGCTGGCTGCCACGCCGGCCTGAACGTGCTGGTGCGCATAAGCGCCGACCCTCCCTCTGGAGTAGCTGATGGCCGAGCAACTGCATCTCAACGCGTTCATCTTTCCGGCCGGGCACCACGAGGCGGCGTGGCGCCATCCCGCGACCCAGCCGGAACGGATTCACGACGCCGACTACTTCCACCAGATCGCCCGCACTGCCGAGGACGCGGCGTTCGACGCGGTGTTCCTGGCCGACATGCCCGTCCTCACCCCCAACGTGGCGCACAACGCCGTCGGTGGGCTGGAGCCGATCACGCTGCTCGCCTCGATCGCTGCGGCGACCTCGCGGATCGGGTTGATCGCGACTGCGTCGACCACCTACTACGAGCCCTACAACCTGGCGCGGCTGTTCGCGTCGGTCGACCACCTGAGCAAGGGCCGGGCCGGCTGGAACGTCGTCACCACCGTCTCGGACCTCGTCGCGGCGAACTACGGCCTCGACGTTTACCCCGATGCTGCGGACCGCTACGCGAGGGCGACCGAGTTCCTCGACGTGGTCACCAAGCTCTGGGACGGCTGGGACGAGGACGCGATCGTGCTCGTCCGGGCCGGGGGCGCTACGCCGACATCGCGCGGATCCACCCGGCGGATCACACCGGTCCCCGCTTCCATCTGCGCGGACCGCTGGACGTGCCGCGCTCGCCGCAGGGCCGCCCGGTGCTGGTGCAGGCGGGCGCGTCGAACGAGGGACGCTCCTTCGCGGCCCGGTTCGCCGAGGTGATCTTCACCGCCCACCAGCGGCTTGAGGACGGGCAGGCGTTCTACGCCGACATCAAGGATCGGGCCACGCGGTTCGGCCGGATCCCGTCCGAGGTGGTGATCCTGCCCGGGATCAGCCCGTTCATCGGCGACACCGAGACTGCAGCGCTCGAGCTGGAACGGGAGTTCAACGAGCTGACCGTGCCCGAGTACGGGCTGCGCCAGCTCGAGCAGCTCACCGGCGTGCGACTCTCCGAGGCGGCACTGGACGGGCCCGTCCCGGAGGAGCTGTTCCGTGACGCCGGGAATGTCACCGACAACGCCCGGTCGCGGCTGCAGGTGGTCGCCGGGATCGTGGAACGGGAGCGGCCCACCGTCCGGCGGCTGCTGCACCGGCTCGCGGGCGCCCGTGGCCACCGGGTCCTCACCGGCGCCGCGGAGCAGGTGGCCGACGCGATCGAGGAGTGGTTCCGGCAGGGCGCCGCCGACGGGTTCAACGTGATGCCGCCCTTCTACCCCGGTGGGCTCGAGCTGTTCACCTCCCGGGTCGTGCCGCTGCTGCGTGAGCGCGGCCTGTTCCGCGACGAGTACACCGGCGGCACGCTGCGCGAGCACCTGGGCCTCTCCCGGCCACGCAGCCGCTTCGTGGACGAGGCGCACCTCGCGTCGGCGGGCGGTGTACGCCCAGGCCCTGTCGGTCAGCCCTCCACGTCCTACCGGCCAGCGCCACGGTGCTCGTCGAGATCGTGACGGTCGCCATGCGGAACATCGCTTGGCTGCCGTGCACTCCGAAGTGAGGATGAGGTGACTGCCTGCCGCAGGCGGGAGAGGAGCCCACACATGTCGGAGGTTGACCCGAGCGACGACGTGCTGGCGCAGGCGTCGCGGCTGCTCGAGATAGTGAACGGCAGTTGGATGACACAGGCGACCCGCGTGGCCGCCGAGCTGGGTGTCCCCGACCTGATGGCCGAGGGGCCCCGTTCCGCGGGGGACCTCGCCACGGCAACGCACACGCACGCCCCGTCCCTCTACCGCTTGCTGCGCGCGCTCGCCACGCTGGAGATCTGCCGCGAGCGTGAGGACGGCACATTCGAGCTGACACCGATGGGTGCGCTGCTCCGGAGCGACGCCGAGGGCTCACTTCGCTCCTGGACGATCTATTGGGGCCGTGAGGTCTGGACCGAGTGGGGACATCTGCTCGACAGCGTCACCACCGGCCGCAGCGCCCGTGAGATCGTCAGTGGGACGTCGCACTTCGACCCCCTGCGCCAGAACCCTGCCCGCGCCGCGATCTTCAACGCCGCGATGGCCGAGCACACCCGCCTGACCACCCGCGGAATCGTCTCCGGCTACGAGTTCACTGAGAACTCCCGGATCGTCGACGTCGGCGGCGGGTACGGGGAGCTGCTCGCAGCCGTCCTGGTGGCCAATCCCACCGTCGACGGCGTCCTGTTCGATCTCCCGCATGCGATCGAGAAAGCCCCTCCGTACCTGGAGAAATGCGGCGTGGCCGGCCGCTGCACCCTCCTGTCGGGCAACTTCTTCGAGGAAGTGCCCGCGGATGCCGACGTCTACGTGCTCAAGAACGTCCTGCACGACTGGGACGACGAACAAGGCCGTGACGTCCTCGCCACCTGCCGGCGGGCCATGACCGGTTCGTCGAAGCTCCTGGTGATCGAGAGGCTCGTTCCCGGGACCATGCAACCGGAGCCGGAGCACCGTCTGCTCGCCCGCGCCGACCTGCACATGCTGGTCGCACACGCTGCCCTGGAGCGCACGGAGTCGCAATTCCGGGAATTGCTCGGATCGGCAGGCTTCACGATCAGCCGGGTCATGCCGCTGACCATGGGCTACAGCCTGATCGAGGCCGTCCCGTAGGCAATCGGCACCTTCTTACGTTTCCGTGACGGCGCTTCGCTCGGGCGATCCGGTGCATCAGTCCGTGCCCGGGTTGCCTTCCGAGATGTACGTTCATGCCGGCGTCAAGGTTCAGGTGACAGACAAATCCGGCTGAATCGCCGGGATCGGGCCGGGGGGTGTGGGCCACGGGCCCAGACTTCCGGGAGGACGGCACGGACGCCGTGCTCGTCACGATCTCCGGCCAGTCGATGAGCACCTGGGACTGCGGCTCTGCCAGGTGGACCGGCCGGATCAGATCGAGGTGGTCGAAGCTCCGGTCCCTGACGAAGGCCGATCTGGGCCTGACGGATGGGGACGCGCTCACGCGCATCGGCGACGCAGCCGACCCGGCAGGGAAGCCAGGCTACCCGGGCTTCGCCGGGCGGTCTCGACCGCGGCAGCGCACCGGTCTGCCGTTCCACCTCGGCTACCTCGGCGACGAGCTGTTCCACGTCCTGCACCGGGGCGGGCGGCCGAGCTCGACCCTGCACGGCTCACCGCCCCGCTCGGCGCGTAGCGGTGCGGCGCCGCCTGGCTGAGCTCGGCGCCCGGGCGCATCCACCGCAGCAGGATCCAACGGACGCCACTGAGGCCCTGATCATCCCTTTCGCGGCTTCCTTCCATATTTATCCAGATTTCGTCGAGTTTGTCGTAAATCAGCTAGATCGCCCGGCCGTAAGGCACCGGACCGAATCCGTGCGGGCGACACCCGATAAGGTCAACTTCCAACTTCATCTGCTGCAACCACGGGTTTTCGGCACGCCACCGCGTGCAGTCTGCCGACCTGAAACCCTCGCGGAGGAGAACCGGTGTCGTACTGGGATGACAAGGGCATTCGCACACCGTTGAGCCCGCCGCCGCGGGGCCCCGGCCGCGCACTGGCCCGGGCGTCGCACGCGGTGCGCCGCCTCGGCCGCGGGGCCCCGGCCGCGCCCGCCACCCCCGACGC
>NZ_JAAXKY010000141.1 GCF_012911925.1 Pseudonocardia xinjiangensis
CCCTCGAGTCGCCCACCCAGTTCATCGCCTGCGCGTGCACCTTGGCGCGGTTGGCAGTGAACTGTGCGATGAGCTCCCGGTCGTTCGACGCCTCGATGGCCCTGGTGACGTTCTGCATCAGCTCGTCGGCTGATCTCCGAGGGGTACCCGAGGGGCTCGGTAGGTCGCTGTAGACCTCGACATTGTTCACCGTGACGAGCCGTTGGACGGGGACGGACGCCGAGCGCTGCACGGCGGGCTCCTCGTCCTCGGCGACCTGTGCCCCCACCGGCACCGAGCCTCGAAGCGCCCGGGCGGCGTTCGCCTCGGCGGCGCGTTCGAAGCTGTCCGACGGGTCACTGATCGAGAGTCCCGATGCGTCCGTCGTGCCGGACACGGGGCCCGAGCGCTGTTGGATGACGTGGGTGAGCTCGTGGGCGAGCGTGTGCTTGTCGCGGCCCTGGCGTCCGACGACGACATGCTCTCCGGAGGTGTACGCGCGGGCTCCGATCTCCGCGGCGGAGCGGTCCGCGGCCGCGGTGTCGTGCAGGCGCACGCTCCGGAAGTCGGCTCCGAGCCGCGCCTCCATCTCCGTGCGGAGGGAGTCCTCCAACGGGCGCCCGGGGGACCGCAGGACGCTGTGCACGCTGGAGCGCTGGACGTCGGGGGAGGCCGCGGGGACGTCGTCCTCCTGCTGGGCCAGCAACTGGACGACCGCCGAGTTGCCTGCGGTGTGCTGCAGAGCGGTGACCGGAGGCAGCGCCGCCGCCGTCGTCGGCGCGGCGGGCGGCCGTGCGGTGGTGCGGCGGCCGTCCTGACGCGCGTCGCTCCTGTCCGGCCGCCGTCCCTGCTCCCGCATCCGTTCCCACCTCTCACGCATGGCGCGACCGACCGAAGTCACACGTCCTTGGTGGTCTATCCCAGTGCCGACGGGGTGGGGAAGGACCGCAAGGGCAGACGCCGGGGCAGTCCTGCATTCGGCCGCGGGTAGGGGAGCCGAGGCGGTCAGTCCCGCATCGGCGCCTCGTCCTTGCGTTCGAGAGCGGAGGGCCGGCGGGTCCGCACCGTCCGGGATGGCTCCTGCCGTCCGGACGACCGTCGTCCGTGCCGGACGGCGGGTTCGCTGGGCGCCTCTCCGCGCTCGAGCGCGATCTCCCGGCGCAGCGCGGCGAGGATCCGTTCGGTGCTGTCGCCGCTGCCGAAGAGGCGCTGGACGTTGTCCCGCTGCTGGGGTCGCAGTGGGTCCGGCTCGCCGGCGAGGAACTTCTCGGCCAGGCCGCGCGCGTCGTCGACGGTGTGCACGGTGTGCACACCCGTGGCGACCTGCTCGCCGATGGCGTTGAACGGCCGGTGGCCGTCGCGCTCGAAGAAGATCACCGGCTTGTCGAAGAGCTGGTACTCCACGAGCATCGAGAGGCCGTCGGTCACCATCACGTCCGAGGCGGCGAGCGTCGGGCCGTAGTCCGCCTCGGACAGCACCGCGGTGTTGGGCAGCGCCGCCCACTTCTCCATCCAGGCGTCGAAGTCCGAGCGGCTGACCGGGGAGGCGTCCGAGCCGGGGAACGGCAGCAGCGCCGGGTGTGGCATGAACACGAACTGGACGTCGGAGCGCTGCGCGGCCCACGCGAGCATGTCCTCGCTCATCAGGTGGAAGGCGCCGAAATCCGTCCAGCCCTGCGCGATCGAGTGGTGTGCCGACCAGACGACGCGGCCGGGGCGACCGGCGGCCTCCTCGGGCGCGCGCACCGGCCACTCCGGCCGCGCTGCCCGCAGGTGGTCGGCCTTGGGGTGGCCGACCACCCGGAACTGCGCGCCTGCGCGCGCACCGTCCCGGACCGCCGTGTCGAGCATCATCTCGTTGGTGCAGAAGACCAACCAGGCGGAGCGGTGGTAGTCGCTGTCGACAGCGGTGTTGGACGTGCGGGGGTTCGGGACGTTGACGACGATGTTCATCGTCTCGTAGGGGACCAGGCAGGTGCGGGCGAAGCCGAGCCGCTCGGTGCCCAGCTCGTCGGGGATGTCGGCGTCCCACTGGGACTGCCGGAAGATCACGTCGGGTTCGATCGCCTTGATCAGCCGGAGCAGGTCGCGCGGGTCACCGTCGGAGAAGCGGAGGTGCGCAACCCCGCGGTCGCTCAGGCCGCGGTGCACGTCCTCCTCGCTGCCGAGCCCGTCCGAGCCGGGGAACCGCCGCGGGATCGACGCGACGATGGGCTCGAAGTCGTCGGCGGCGGCCATCTTCAGGACGAGTGCGTGGTAGGAGTCCCATGCCCCGATCACGTGCACCAGGAACAGCACGCGGGTCGGTCGGCGCCGTAGCGCGGTGCGCCGGGCGGTGACGTGCACGGAGTCCCGCAGCTCGACGACGCCCTCCCGGGACTCGACGACGGTCTCGACGACCCGGTCGAGCCGGGACTGCACGGCGCCGACATCGTCACGGGTGGCGTGCAGCTCGGCGTCGATGGCCGTGAGCTGCCGGTCGAGCGCCTCCATCCGGTGCGGCAGGTCCTTCGCCGCCCACCGCAGCAGGGCACGCAGCGTGCCGATCCTGGCGCGGAGGATCTCGCTCCGCTTCCTGACCCCCATGACCACCCCTGTTCGCGTCCGGTACGCCGGCGCCGGCGTTCTGGCGGTGAACGACGGACGCACGCTGCCCGGCTTTCCGGTGACGAGCACGTGAATCCGGGCCTCACGTTACGGCGGGTCGGATTCCGGCATCAGACGGGACCGCTGGGCACTCCGGTCACCTGGGCGGATGTGCCCCGAGCCGTCCCGGTCGCACGGCCTGCCGGCAGGACGGAGGCCGCCGGGCGGCCCATGCCTCAGCCGGTCTGGCGCGGACCGATCCGCGGGACCGAGCCGGCCTCCTGCCGGGTGGCGTTCGTCTGCTCCAGCCAGCTCCCGAACTCGGGAGCCGGTGTCGGGCACAGGTGCAGGTAGCCCTGGGTGGCGTCGGCACCGGCGCTGCGCAGGAACTGCAGCTGCTCGATGCGCTCGACGCCCTCCGCCACGACCTTCAGCTTGAGCCGTCCGGCCATCTGGACGATGGCCTCCACGACCGCCTGGTCGGCGGCACGCGACGGGCCGGTCGACAGGAAGGACTTGTCGATCTTGACGATGTCCAGCGGCAGGGTGCGCAGCGTGCTCAGCGCCGAGTAGCCGGTGCCGAAGTCGTCGATGGCGATCGTGACGCCCAGGGCGGCGAGCGCCGCGAGCGCGGTGCGGATCGCCGGTGAGTCCAGCACCATGCTCTCGGTGATCTCCAGGACCAGACGATCCGGCGGCATCGCGAAGTCGGTGACGCAGGACCGCACGGTCGCGACGAAGTCCTGGTCGATCAGCTGGGCGGCCGACACGTTGACGTGCACCGCGAGCGGTCCCGACGGGCCGGACCACGAGACGGCGTCGGAGCAGGCGCGGCGCAGGACCTGCGCGCCGATGGCGACGATCGCCCCCGTGCGCTCGGCCGTGGGGATGAACTCTGACGGCTGCAGCAGCCCGCGCGTCGGGTGCTGCCACCGCACGAGCGACTCGACCGCCACGCACCAGTCCTCGCGCACCGAGACGATCGGCTGGTAGTGCAGCACGAGCTCGCCCGCCCCGGCGGCCGCCGCCAGCTCGGCCTCGAACTGGAGCCGCCCGTCGTCCTGCAGGAGGCTCGGGTCGTACATCTGCACCCGGTTCTTGCCCTTGGCCTTCGCCGCGTACATGGCGATGTCCGCCCGTTGCACGAGCTGCTCGCCCGTGGAGTGTCCGCCGCAGGCGAAGGCCAGCCCGACGCTGGCGCCCACCTGCGCGAGCCGCCCCTTGATGGACACGGGCTCGGCGATCAGCTCCACGAGGCGTTGCCCCACCGCTGCCGCCTCGTCGTCGCGGTCGCGGAGCAGGACGGCGAACTCGTCGCCGCCGATCCGGGCACACAGGTCGTCGGAGCGGACGCCGGCCCGCATCCGGGTGGCCACGCTGCACAGCAGCTCGTCGCCTGCGGAGTGGCCCAGACCGTCGTTCACGATCTTGAAGTCGTCGAGGTCGAGGAACAACAGCGCGAGCCGTCGTTCGAGGTCGGCGATCCCCGTCGCCAGCGCGGCGTTGAACGCGGCCCGGTTGGCCAGCCCGGTCAGCGGATCCTGGCTGGCCAGGGTGGAGAGGTCGAAGTGCGCATCGCTGTTGCGCAGGGCCAGCGCCACCTGGTTGACCATTGAGCGGACCGCCACCACCGCCTCCGTGGGGACCTGAGGCTCGGCTCCGAGCAGGATCCAGCCGCCGGTCTCGGGGAGCGGCACGCCGATCCAGGTGCCGCCGACTCCGGTGAGCTCCTTCAGCGGCCCACTGTCGGGCAGCGGTTGTACACCGAGATCGAGGTTCGCGGGCAGCACCGACATCGGCACCGTGCACGGGCTCTGCTCCGAGCTTCCCGCGTGCCCGACGACCGCCGCTCTGCTCCCCCTCAGGATGACGATCAGCAACTGCATGTCCGGGGTCGCTTCGCAGATCGCACGGGCGCACTCGGTCCCCGTCTCCTGGATCTTGCGGCGTTCGGTGACGCCGATGAGCCGGCTGCCCAGACGAACGAGCGCGGCGTCGCGCTTCTGGGACTGCTCACGAGCGAACAGGCTGAGGACCAGGTACCGCGCCACCCCGGCCGTCACGAACATGACGGGCACCACGCTGACCACGTTCGTGATCGCGCCGCTCGGCAGGACCCCTTCCCGGCCCGGCAGCAGGTGCCACACCTCCAGCGAGGCCAGGATCGCCGCGGCCAGGAACGAGGTGTGCAGGAGGACGCCGCGGGTGGAGCCGTACAGCGCGTGCAGCCACAGCGAGCCGAACAGGAAGGTGAAGACGGTGGCCGGCGCGGGCCCGGCGACCGCCGCGACGAGGACCAGCGCTGCCTCCACGACACCCAGCAGGAGGGGGGCGCGTCCGGACAGGTAGCGGTAGCTCCACACCACGAAGAGGCCGGCGAAGGCGGCGATCACCAGGAGCCAGGCGAGCAGACCCCGGGTGCCGATCATGCCGGGCAGCGACAGCAGGATCAGCGCCAGCACCATGAGGGTGAACAGCCACCGCGTCTGCGCCACCAGATCCTGCGGGCGCCCGAAGCGCACCCAGTCCGTCGGTGGCGCTGCGGTCGCCTCATCGCTGTACGCGTGCACGCCACCATCCCGACCTCGGCCCCGGACCCGGGCCGGGGGCCTGCACCCCACGAGCCCGCCCGGTACGGCCTAAGGGCACGTTCGGACCAGGCCGGGCCGCGCCGACATTCGGACGCAATAGCCAAGCCTACGGGTAAATGCCTCGTAACGGCGTGCAGACCTCTCCGAACGGGTTTCCCCGGAGCCGGCAGGAGATTCTACGGAATGACCTTGTGGACTTCCGGATCGACTTTCAGGCCCAGGTCGGGCAGCCCCAGCCAGTCGAGCCGAACTGCCGCCGTGTCCGCGCGCTCCGCGAGTTCCAGCTGCATGCCGTATACGGACAGCAGCAGGGACTGCAGGGAGTCGACACCGAAAGAGGCCTCGACGGCCTCGTCGCCGAGACCCAGGATCTGGCGGGGGCAGTACCAGTCCCCGCCGGGCAGGGGGTCCGGCAACGGCTTGCCGATCCTCAGCACCACCGGAGTGCGGTGACCGTCATCGGCAATGGCGTCCACCTGCCGCTCGGCCACGACCTCGCCGAGCTCATAGGTCATCGTCACGTGCTCCCCCTGTCGATGCGATCGCGAATCGCACACGATAGCGAGCGCACCCTCCTAACGGGCCGGTTCGCCCTGCGGGCCGAAAGCGGTCAGGAACCGGTCGCGGAAGGCATCCATCCGCCACACCGGAGCGTCCGGGCCGGGTTTCAGGCCGTCCTGCCACTTCCACCCGGAGATGCGGTCCAGCACGTTCTTGTCCTTGGCGACGATCGTGATCGGGACGTCGTGGTTCGCGCCCTCCCCGCTGACGAGCGAGAGGGGCTGGTGGTCGCCGAGGAAGACGAGCACCAGGTTGTCGTCGCCGTAGGTCTCCACGTAGGAGACGAGGCTGTTGATCGCGTACCCGATCGAGCGCGCGTACGCGTCGCGGACGGCGGGGGTGCCCTTCGCCCACACGGCGTCACGCGGCGGGGCCCCGGCCGCCAGGCCGGTGTAGACCGAGCCGTCACCGATGCTGTTCCAGTCGAGGACCGGTGGGATGAACGGCCACGGCGCGTGGCTGGAGACGGTGTCGATCTCCGCCATCACCGGAGAATGGTTCGGAGCCGAGCGCTCGGCGCGCTGGAAGGCCGACAGGATGTACTGGTCGGGCACCGTCGCCCAGCCGAGGTCCGGTCCCTTGTAGGCGAGCTTCGGGAAGTCGTACACCTGGTCGAAGCCGTAGAACGCCGCCTCCGGCCACGCCCCGGTGGTGCCCGGCGCCACCGCGGCCGTCCGCCACTTCGCGCGGTGGAAGGCGCTGGTGAAGGTCAGGCGATCGCTGGCGACGAGGGTGTCGTAGCGCTGCTGGTTGTCGACCCAGAGGCCGGAGAGGAACGTGGCGTGCGCCAGCCAGCTGGAGCCGCCGAACGTCGACGAGGTGAGGAAGGCGCTCTTCGCCGCGAACCCGGCCGCGGCCAGGCGCCGGGTCCCGTCGTCGAGCACGGGGTCGACCACGGCGGCGAGATCGGGGTTCTCCACCGCGCTGCGCCCGTAGCTCTCGACGAACGTGAGGATGACGTCCTTGCCCCGCAGCCCGGTTAGTAGCTGGTCGTCCGGCGTGTCCCCGAAGGGGTCGGCGGCCACCTGGGCTTCGAACGCCCGCTGGTCCAGCAGGCCCGCCCGCACCTGGACGGCGTGGTCGTAGGCGAGGGTGGTCGCGCTCGTGCCGGCGACCGGCACCCCCGGGACGAGCTGCGCGCCCAGCAGGGCGCAGGTGATCCACACCACCCCGAGCACCAGCGCGGCGCGGGTCGCGAAGATCCGGCGCCGCACCACGAGCCGGGTCAGCCGGAGAGCCGCCATGATCATGAGAGCGACCAGTGCGACCGCGAGAACCACGACCCCGACGACGGTGGCATCCGTGCCGATCGGGCCGATCGAGCCCCTGAGGAAGTCGAGGCCCGCGCTGAGCAGGGGCCAGTCGATCACCGGGTCGAACGGCCGGGCGAGCACCGAGACGAAGCCGATGTCGAGGATCTTCAGGATGGTCAGGAGGCCGAGGACGGCTCCGCCGACGATCGCCACCACCCGCCGCGGCGTCGCCGGCAGGACGAGCAGGACGGCGACGGCGACGAGCGCCTCGACGGGGATGCGCACGAACGCGGCGGGTGTGAGGTGGCCGAGGTCGTCCGGGGCGACGAGAGCGAGGAACACGAGCAGGGCGGCCAGTGCGGTGACCACCCGCGCCACGGCCCGGCGTCCCGCTCCCCGCTCCCCGGCCCCGGGCGTCACGTCATCCCGGACCTCGCCCGCCTCGTCGGCCGGGGTGGCGTCCTCCGGTGTACGCGCCGGACCGCCGTCGGCCGGCGGGTCGTCCTTCCGCAATGCTCTGTTCCTTCTGTTCGAGTTGCCGTGGTCGCTGCTCACTCCCGCGGGTGCGGCCCGACCATCGCAGCGTCGTCCGGCCGGGCCGGAAGGCGCGAGTTGCGCCACAGCCACACCACGGACTCGCCGAACGACCAGACCAGCAGGGTCAGCGCCACCGCCACCAGCGCGACGGCGAGCAGGAACGGCAGAGCCTCACTGGCGGCCACGACGAGGGCGATCCCCTGCAGCGCGGCCACGGTCTTGGCGGAGTACCTCGTGGGCAGAGCCGACCGCATCCACGGCGCCAGCCGGCTCGCCGCGACGAATACATACCGCATCGCACCGATGGCCAGTACCCACGGGCCCAGCAGCACCGCGACGTGGATGCTCAGCACCAGTACGAGGAACGCGTCGACCTCCATGTCGAACCGGGCACCGAGCGCGGAGACCGTGCCGGTGCGCCGGGCGACCTGCCCGTCGACGGCGTCGAGAGCCAGCGCCACGGCGGCGATGACGACGAGCGGCGCGACCGGGGCGTCCCCGGTCACGAGGCCGTCCGCGACGAGCGCGGTGACGCCTCCGACGAGCCCGGCCCGCACCAGCGTGACGATGTCGGCCGGGCCGAGCGTGGTGATCCCGGCCCGGTGGACGGCGGCGGCCAGCACGCTCCAGAGCGCCACGAGGTACGCGATTCCGGCGAGCCAGCCGGCCTCGTCGAGGCCGCCTCCTGCCCACAGTCCGACGAGCAGGACGACCTGGACACCCGCCCCGACGGCCTGCTGCTGCGTGATCCGCTGCCGGTCTACGGTCGACATCGAGCCTCTGTGCACACACTCAGCACGGGTCCGGAGACGCGGAGGTTCAGCACGAATTGGAGGGATGTGTGGATCGCACCGCGCGAGCCTTTTGGCTCCTGGCTCCGGGCGAGGGCGAAATTCGCCCTGTCGAGGTACCCCGACCGGGTCCCGACGACGTCGAGGTCCGAACGCTGTACTCGGGAGTCAGCCGCGGCACCGAGACGCTGGTCTTCCGCGGCGGCGTGCCGGAGAGCCAGTTCGCCGCGATGCGCGCTCCGTTCCAGGACGGGGACTTCCCCGCGCCGGTCAAGTACGGATATCTGAGCGTGGGAGTGGTCGAGCATGGGCCTCCTTCGCTGCTCGGCCGTGCCGTGTTCTGCCTCTATCCCCATCAGACGCGCTACGTGGTTCCGGCCGCAGCGGTGACGCCGATCCCTGACGGTATGCCGCCTGGACGTGCCGTGCTCGCCGGCACCGTCGAGACGGCGGTGAACGTGCTGTGGGATGCGGCGCCGCTGGTCGGGGACCGGATCGCCGTCATCGGGGCCGGGATGGTCGGGTGCAGCGTCGCCGCGGTGCTCGCGCAGTTCCCCGGGGTCGAGGTCCAGCTCGTCGACGTCGATCCCGCGCGCGCCGCCGTCGCCGACGCGCTCGGTGTCCGGTTCGCCGCCCCGGAGGAGGCCGTGGGGGAGTGCGACCTGGTGGTGCACGCCAGCGCCACGGAAGCCGGGCTCGCGCGGTCCCTCGAGCTGCTCGGCGACGAGGGCGAGGTCATCGAGATGAGCTGGTACGGCGACCGGCCGGTGCGTGTGCCGCTCGGCGAGGCCTTCCACTCGCGACGGCTGGTGGTGCGCAGCAGTCAGGTGGGGGCCGTCGCGCCGGCCCGGAGAGGGCGGCGGAGTTTCTCCGATCGAATGAGTTTGGCGCTGCGGCTGCTGGCAAATCCGGTGTTCGACGTGCTGATCACGGACGAGCGACCCTTCGAGGACCTGCCCCGGCTGATGCCGGAGCTCACTGGCGGTGAACTTTCCTCGCTGTGCGTCCGTGTCGTGTACGGACAGCAGTAGGAGACGCCGGAAGGGCAGGTCTTGTTCACCATCACCGTTCGGGATCACGTCATGATCGCTCACAGTTTCCAGGGAGAGGTGTTCGGTCCGGCCCAGCGCCTGCACGGCGCGACGTACGTGGTGGACGCCTCGTTCCGGCGTGCCGACCTCGATGCCGACGGCATCGTCGTCGACATCGGCCTGGCGACCCAGGAGCTCGGCGCCGTACTGGCCGACCTGAACTACCGCAACCTCGACGACGAGCCCGCATTCGCCGGTGTCAACACGTCCACGGAGTTCCTCGCCAAGGTCATCGCCGACCGGCTCGTCGAGAAGGTGCACGCGGGCGCTCTCGGTGCCGGGGCCCGCGACCTGGCCGGGATCACGGTCGTGCTGCACGAGTCGCACATCGCCTCAGCGAGCTACGAGCGCTCCTTGTGAGACCGGGCGGCCTCATCGCAGGCCTGCGCTCCGTGCACGTCGTCGTCCCCGCTGACATCGACGACACCACCGTGCCCAGCGGCGGCAACACCTACGACCGCCGGGTCTGCCTCGGCCTGCCGGCCACCGGCTGGTCGGTGCACGAGCTCGCGGTCGCCGGGGCGTGGCCCCGGCCCGACAGCGGCTCGCGCGCGGCGCTGGCCCGTGCGCTGCGCGCCGTGCCCGACGGGGCCGTCGTCCTCGTCGACGGGCTCATCGCCTGCGGCGTGCCGGACGTCGTCGTGCCCGAGGCCGGCAGGCTGAAGCTCGTCGTTCTGGTGCACCTGCCCCTCGGCGACGAGCTGGGGCACCCACCCGCGCTCGCTGCGGAGCTGACCGCGCTCGAGCGGGAGACGCTGCACGCCGCGAGCGCGGTCGTGGCCACCAGCCCGTGGGCGGCGCGCCGGCTCGTCGCGCACCACGGGCTCGCCGCCGACCGGGTCCACGTCGTCCCGCCCGGCGTCGACCCCGCGCCGATCGCGCCCGGCACGGACGGCGCGACCCGCCTGCTGTGCCTCGGGTCGGTCACCCCGACCAAGGGCCAGGACCTGCTCGTCGAGGCGCTGGCGGCCGTCGCCGACCTGACGTGGACGTGCGAGCTCGCCGGTCCGGTGCGTCGCGATCCCGCGCATGTGGCCGCGGTCCGGGCCACGATCGAGCGACACGGGCTGGGCGAACGGGTGCAGCTGACTGGTCCCCGGACGGCCGCGGAGGTGGCCACGTCCTACGCTGCCACCGACCTGCTGGTGCTGCCGTCCCGTGTCGAGTCCTACGGGATGGTCGTCACCGAAGCGCTGGCCCGGGGGATCCCGGTGCTGGCCGCAGCTGTCGGTGGGGTGCCGGGCACCCTCGGCGACGCTCCGGACGGCGGCGTGCCGGGACTTCTGGTGTCGCCGGACGACGCCCCGGCACTCGCAGGGGAGCTGCGCCGCTGGTTCGACGAGCCGGCACTGCGGGACCGGCTCCGCCGCTCCGCGAGGGGGCGCCGCAGAACTCTGAACGGATGGGAGGTGACGTCACGATGTCTGGCCGGAGTGCTGGAGCCGCTGAGTGGGACGCTCGGTTGAGCGTGCCCGGATCGCCCATATGTGCGCCGGACTGGCTGACGCTGCGGGAGGGCGCCGACGCCGCGGCCCGGTCGACCGAGCTGGTCGAGCTGGTCCGCGGACATCTGGAGGCCACGGCCCGGACCGGTGCGCCCTCGGTGATCAGGGATCTCGGCTGCGGCACCGGCTCGATGGGCCGCTGGCTCGCCGGCCGCCTGCCCGGACCGCAGCTCTGGATCCTGCGCGACCGCGACACCGGGTTGCTGTCCTACGCGGGCGCGAACACGCCGGGCGAGGCGGCCGACGGCGCCCCGGTCACCACGCGGACCGAGGGCGGGGATCTCACCGACCTGCGCGCCACCGAGCTCGCCGGCACATCGCTGCTCACCGCATCCGCGGTACTGGACCTGCTCACCTCCGAGGAGGTGGACGGTCTCGCCGCCACGTGCGTGGAGGCCGGCTGTGCTGCGCTGCTGACGCTCACGGTCGCCGGGAGCGTCGACATCTCTCCTTTCGACCCGCTGGACGCCGTGTTCGCGGCCGCCTTCGACTCCCACCAGCGGCGCCCCGTGGACGGCAGGCAACTGCTCGGGCCGGACGCCGGTCCCGCCGCGGCCGCCGCGTTCACGCAGCGGGGAGCGGTGGTGGAGACCCGGCCCAGCCCGTGGCGTCTCGGTCCGGAACAGGCCGAGCTCGCGGAGGAATGGCTGCGGGGCTGGATCGCCGCCGCGTGCGAGCAGCAGCCGGACCTCGAACGGCATGCCGCCGCCTACCTGCGGCGCAGGCTCGAGGCCTCCACGGCCGGTGAGCTGCTGGTCGAGGTCGGCCACGTCGACGTGCTCGCGCTCCCGGCCGGTGCGTCGTGATGGGGCGGCTCTGGCGCTACGCGCGGGTGCTCGCCGGCGTCGGCATCCTGGTCGCGCTCGTGGTGCACCTCGGTACCGGCGCCGTCGTCGACGGGCTGCGGTCGATCGGCACCGGGTCGGTGCTCGCCGCACTCGGCATCGGCCTGCTGACCACGGTGTTCAGCGCCTGGCGCTGGTGCCTCGTGGCGCGCGGTGTCGGCCTGCGGCTGCCGTTGGCCACAGCGGTGGCCGACTGCTACCGGGCCCTGTTCCTCAACTCCGTGCTGCCCGCGGGCGTGCTCGGCGACGTGCACCGTGCGGTGAACCACGGCCGCCGGTCCGGCGACGTCGGGCGCGGCGTCCGCGCGGTGGTGTTCGAACGGGTCGTCGGGCTGGTGGTCCTGATCGTCGTCGGGATGGGTGTGCTGCTCGCGCAGCCGACCCTGCTCGCGGTCACGGTAGGCGATCTGCACCTCGGCCGCGGCGCCCTCGGCTGGACGCTCGCCGCGCTCATCGCCGTCGTCGCGCTCGGGATCTGGACGATGCGCGGGGCCCGCGCGGCGCGGCTGCGCGACGCGTTGCGCACGGTTCTCGCGGACGTCCGCACCGGAGTGCTCTCCCGCGGCATCCTGCCGGGGCTGGTCCTGCTCTCCGTTGCCGCGCTGGTCGGCTACCTCGCGCTCTTCGTGGTCGCCGCTCGCGCCGCGGGCTCCGAGGCGCCGCTCGGTGAGCTGCTCCCGCTGCTGGTGCTCGCGCTGTTCGCCATGGCGCTGCCGCTGAACGTCGGAGGCTGGGGTCCCCGCGAGGCCGTCACCGCGGTCGCGTTCGGCGCGGTGGGGTTCGACGCTACCCAAGGGCTCACCACCGCGGTGGTCTACGGGGTGCTCAGCCTGATCGCGTGTCTCCCCGGGGTCGGTGTGCTGCTGCTGCGCCGCCCGGTCGCCCGGCTCCTGCGCTCGCCGGCGGTCCGGCAGCCCGAGGTCCTGGCCGCTGCGGAACCCGTGACGGACAACGGCGTCGAATGGACGTCACGTCCCACGCGACTAGTGTGGCGCGAGTGCTGATCCTCGTCCGCCATGGACAGACGGACGCCAACGCGCAAGGGCTCCTGCTCGGCCGGGCCGACCCGCCGCTGAACGAGTTCGGGGAGCGGCAGGCGCGTGCACTGGCGAAGGCATTCCCGCGTCCGTCCCGGATCGTGTCCAGCCCGCTCGCCCGCGCCCGGCACACCGCCGCGCTGCTCGCCGGTGCGCCTCCGGGTGTCATGGACGCCGAGGACGTGGAGGTCGACGCCCGGTGGATCGAGATGGACTACGGCGAGCTGGACGGCAGGCCCGCGACAGCCCTGGACGAGGGGTCGTGGCGGACGTGGCGGGAGGACCCGGAGTTCGTGCCCGCGGGTGGGGAGTCCCTCGCCGCTGTGTGCTCGAGGGTGCACGAGGCCTGTGCCGAGCTCGCCGACGACGCCGCGCGCGGTGACGTCGTGGTGGTCAGCCACGTCTCCCCGATCAAGGCCGCGGTCACCTGGGCGTTGGGGGTGAGCCACGAGGTGGGCTGGCGGATGTTCCTCGGCGACGCCGCGATCTGCCGGATCGACACCAGTGGCCGGGTGCCGCTCCTGCTGGCGTTCAACGACCCGTGTCCCTTCGACGGAGGCGACCCCGCCGACTGCTGAGGTCCGGTCAGGCCGCTGCGGCCGGCCGGACCAGGCGGGCGTATACGTCCCCGGACCGGCCCAGCGGCCGGAAGCGTTCGAGCAGCGACACCAGTTCGGCCGCGTCGAGCCAGCGGTCGCCGGCGAACCGCATGGTCTCGATGGGCGAGTAGTTGTACTCGTACCCGCCCGCCGCGGCTCCGAGCTGTTCCACGAGGTCCAGCGCGGCGAGTGCGGCGTCGTGCGCAGGCGGCAGGTACTCGAAGGACAACCCGCGCAGCGGCCGGGTGAGCCCGCGGAGCACGTCGACCTCGAAGCCCTCGACGTCGATCTTGCAGAAGGCCGGCTCGCCGTGGGTCGCGATGAGGTCGTCGAGGGTCGCCACCTCCACCTCGACGGCGCGGTCCCACCGCACCCGGGCGAAGCTGCTGTCGGTGGTGACCGACTCGATCCAGTCACGTGACATCGAGGAGACCGTGGGTGTCGCGGTGGACAGGCCCAGCTGTGCCCGCCCCGCCCGGGCCCCGACAGCCTCCGGCACGATCGTCACCCCCCGGTCGCGGCCGAAGAACAGACGCAGGACGCGCAGGCAGTCGGGCTGCGGCTCGACCGCGATCACCCGCGCCCCCAGCTTCCGCCACGCGCGCACCCGGCTTCCCACGTGGGCACCGATGTCGAAGGCGATGTCCCCCGGCCCGAGGAACTGGCCGTAGAACCGCACCATCCGTCGGTGCCTGCCCGGCACCCCGTGGTACATGGCCAGGGATCGCGCGATCCCGCGCACGCGGCGGAGCATGCGGAGACCCTACTCGGGGCCTGCGCGGCGGAAGATCCAGAACGAGTCAGCCCGCGACGGAGCCCCAGACGGCCGCCGCGCCCGAGTGCCCGGCGAGGACAGTGACGGTGACCGCGACCAGGCCGGAGACCGCCGACAGCGCCCCGACGACCCGCGTCACCGAACCGCTCCTCCGGCGTCCCAGGACCGCCGCCGTGATCGCGAGCACCGCGAACGGCCACGCCGCCACGACCGTGAACAGGCCGAACTGCCCGTGCTGCGCGATCACCGGCGCGAACTCCGCGGTGACGTCGATCGCCGCCTCCAGTTGGTCGCCCGCGAGCTTCGCCAGCGTCGCCGTCACGGCCCCCGCCAGCGCTCCCGCGGCGACGAGCAGCCCGTACGGCCGGACCCACGCCGGTCGCACCGCGAGAACGACGGCGCCGAGCACGGCGAGTGGGATCAGAACCACCACCGCATGGACGAGGAGTGGATGCGCCGGGACGCCTGCGACCGTGATGAGCACTGCAGCATCCTGGACCACCGGCGGGACGCGCCCTCGGACGGCGCCCGCCCGGGTCTCGCGCCGGCCGGCCCCCGCGAGTCGCCCGTTTCGCGTGCGCGAGTCGCCCGGTCCGGGCGCGGGGTCGCCGTGTGGCGCGGCGCCTGTTGATCGTCGCGAGGTGCGGCGGCGCCGGCATGATCGTTCCGAGATGTGGCCCTTGGCCCTCGGAAGGGCCGAAAGGCGGGTCTCGTGGTGATCACGTGGCCCCAGGCGGGCGACTCGCCCGCGGAAACCGGGCGACTCGCGGGGGTACGGGCCCCGCCGCTCTGGCCGGGTCGCCGGGACTCAGGCGACGACGGACTCGGAGAGCTCGCGCCACCTCTCGTCCGACTCGGCGAGGGTGCGGGCGCTCTCCTGGGCCATGGCGTAGGCCTGGGAGCCCAGGACGAGCCGGAGCGGCGCGTCCTCGCGGCCCGCGAGCGTCCGGATCAAGACGCTCGCGGCGCTCGTCGTGGGCTCCCTCGCCAGGGCCGGCCGACTGTGACGGCGGCAGCGGGCGGCAGGAACCGCATCCTCGACGGGTAGGACTCCGGCGTCGTTCGTCGTGGCGGACCAGAAAGACGGTTCCGATTCGTGCGCCGCGACCAGGACAGCCGCGACCCGTCCCGGCATGCTCCGCATCCACCCGATCTTGAGTGGAGGCACGATGCGATCTTCCGCGGCCCTCGCGGCAGCCGGCGCGCTGGCGCTGACCCTTGCCGCGTGCGGCAGCGGCGGCACGGCCACCGGAGGAGGGGCCGCGGACGGCGGCACGTTCGTGATGGTGCTGCCCGCCGACCCCGGCAACCTCGACCCGCACTTCACGTCGCTGTCGAGCGCGTTCCAGGTGGGGCAGTTCCTCTACGACTCGCTGGTCGACATCGACGAGAAGGGCGAGATGGTGGCGGGCCTCGCCGAGAAGTGGGAGGCGACCACGACCACGGCGACGTACACCCTGCGCGAGGGCGTCACGTGCTCGGACGGCACCCCGCTCACGGCATCGGACGTGGCGGCGAACATCAGCTTCGTCGGCGACACCCGGAACGCCTCCACCCGCGTGGGCATCTTCGTGCCACCCGGTGCGAGCGCCACCGGCGACGACGCGACGCGCACCGTGACCGTCACGTCGCCGGTGCCGGACGCCTTCCTCAGCCGCACCGTCGGCGGCCTGCAGATCGTGTGCCCGAAGGGGATGGCCGACCGGAGCCTGCTCGCCCGCGGCGCCGTCGGCAGCGGGATGTACACGATGACCGAGGCCGTGCCCGGCGACCACTACACGCTGACCCGGCGGCCGGAGTACGCGTGGGGTCCCGGCGACTGGCGCCCTGACCAGCCGGGGCTGCCGGACAAGGTCGTGCTGCGCGTCGTGGCCAACGAGACCACCGCTGCCAACCTGCTCGCCTCCGGCGAGGTGCAGGTCGCGGCGGTGACGGGTCCCGACCGGCAGCGCCTCCAGGGCATGGGGTTGTTCGAGCGGGACGCGCGCTACCCGGCAGGCGAGCTCTGGTTCAACCAGGAGGCCGGGCGCCCCGCCGCCGACCCGGCGGTCCGGCGGGCGCTGACGCAGGCACTCGACCTCGGCCAGCTCGGGCAGGTGCTGACCAGCGGGGCGGGTCTGCCGTCCAGCGGGTTCGTGTCCACCGGCCGGAGCCCGTGCAGCACCGGCGAGGTCGCCGCGAACCTCCCGGCGCACGACCTGGACGCGGCACGGGCAGGCCTCGACGCCGCCGGCTTCCCGGCCGGACCGGACGGGCTGCGCGCACGGGACGGCGGGCGGCTGTCGATGTCGGTCTTCTACCCGACCTCGGTGCTCCCGGGGATGCAGGCCGCCGCCGAGCTGCTGCAGCAGGCCTGGGCCGCTGTCGGCGTGGACGTCACGCTCCGGGGTGGCGCGGACGCCGAGACGGGCCAGCTCGTGTCCGGGCAGGCCGACTGGGACGCCGCCTTCATCCCGCTGACTGTGTCGCTGCCCAGCCAGCTGGTGCCGTTCCTCTCCGGGCCGACGCCGCCCGCCGGCACCAACTTCGCCCACATCCAGAACCCCGGCTACACGGCCGAGGTCCAGGCGGCGGCCGCGATCCCCGGCGTGGGCGGCTGCGACAGGTGGGCCGCGGCGGAACGGGAGCTGCTGCGCAACGTGGACGTCGTGCCGTTCGCGGACGCCACGAGACCGATGTTCGGGCGCGGCGTGACGTTCGAGCTGAGCGACGGCAGCGTCGCGCCCGCCACGATCCGATTCACCGGCTGACCCGGTGACGACCGCGATCGCCGGCGTCCCCGGCGCTGCGGGCCGCACCGGGGGGAACGGGTGGCTGCGCTTCGCGCTCCGCAGGTCCGGCCGTTTGCTGGTGTCGGTGTGGGTGCTGGTCACCGCGGCGTTCCTGATGCTCCACCTGATCCCCGGCGACCCGGTGCGGGCCGCGCTGGGGGCCACCGCATCGGCTGAGCTGGTGGCCGCCCGGCGGGCCGCGCTGGGCCTCGACGCCCCGCTCTGGCTGCAGTACGCGAGGTACGTCCGGGGCCTGTTCACCGGGGAGATGGGCACGTCGCTGACCTCCGGGCTGCCGGTGTCGTCGATCATCGGGGACCGCCTGCTCGCCACCGTCGAGATCGCGGTCTACGCGTTCGGGCTGGCCGTGCTCGTCGCGGTCCCGCTCGGGCTCGCGATGGCGGTGCTGACCCGAGGCGGCCGGCGCCGCCGGGCCGAGCTCGGGTTCACGGGCACCAGCGTCGTGGTCGCGGCCGTCCCGGAGTTCCTGCTGGCAGTCGGGCTGGTCTACGTGTTCGGCGTCCGGCTCGGCTGGGTGCCGGTCGCGGGGCAGTCCGGTCCCGCCTCCTACGTGCTGCCGGTCGTGGCGCTCGCGCTCGGCCCGGCGGCGGTGCTCGCCCGGATCGTGCGGGTGGAGACGCTCACCGTGCTGCAGGCCGACTTCATCCGCACGGCGCGGGCCAAGCGGCTGCCGGACCGGCTCGTGCTGGCGCGGCACGCCCTGCCGAACGCGCTGACCGCGACCCTGACGCTCGGCGGGCTGATGTTGAGCTCGCTGGTGGTCGGCACGGTGCTGGTGGAGAGCGTGTTCGCGTGGCCGGGGCTGGGCAGCTCGATGGTCGCCTCGATCGTGGGCCGGGACTACCCGGTCGCCCAGGGCGTCGTGCTCGTCTACGGCGCGGGTGTGCTGCTGGTGAACCTCCTGGTCGATGTGGCGCTCGCGCTGCTCGACCCGCGTTCGACGATCCGGGAGGGCTGAGCGGTGGAGTCACGGTCGGCGGCCCGGTGGGCCGGGGCGCTGCGCAGCCCGTTGGGCGTGACCGCGGCGGTGCTGCTGGCGGCCGTACTGCTGCTCGCCGTGGTGGCCCCGGTGCTCTGGTCCGGCGCCGCGGACGCCCCGGACACCACCCGGATCCTGCAGGGCCCCTCCGCCGCGCACTGGGCCGGCACCGACGCGCTCGGGCGCGACATCCTCTCCCGGGTCCTCGTCGCGACCCGGTTGTCGGTCGTGCTGGCGCTGCTCGCGACCGCGATCGGGGTGCTGGCCGGCATCCTGCTCGGGTCGGCGCCGGTGCTGCTGGGCAGCCCCGCGGGCCGGTGGGTCACCGCAGCGGTGAACATCGCCGTCGCCTTTCCCGGCCTGCTGCTCGCCCTGTTCTTCGCGGTGGTGTTCGGGGTGGGCACGAGCGGGGCGCTGCTGGCGATCGGGGTCGCCGTCGCGCCCGGCTTCGCCCGGCTCACCCAGACCCTGGTGGCCGGGGTCGCCGGGCGCGACTTCGTGGCGGCGGCGCGTCTCGCCGGCGTCGGGCGGGTCCGGCTGCTCACCCGGCACGTCCTGCCCAACATCGCCGAGCCGCTCGTGATCAACGCGACGATGACGGCCGGCTCGTGCCTTCTGGCGTTCGCGGGGCTGTCGTTCCTCGGCATGGGCGTGCAGGCTCCCGCCTACGACTGGGGACGGATGCTGGGCGACGGGCTCAGCGGCATCTACGCCAACCCGGCCGCGGCACTGGTCCCCGGGGCCGCGGTGGTGGTCGCGGGGCTGGCGTTCAACCTGTGCGGCGAGGCGATCGCGAAGGGTGTGGGGATGCGCGCCCCGGTCGTGCGCCCCGGCCGGGACGTCGGCGCGGACCTCGGCCCGGACCTGGCCCCGCCGGTGGCGGTGCCCGCAGACGAGGACGCCGTGCTCGTGGTGGAGAACCTGCGGGTCGGCTTCCCCGGCCCGGACGGCCCCGTCACCCCGCTGCGCGGGGTGAGCCTGACGATGCGGCGCGGCGAGACCGTCGGGATCGTGGGCGAGTCCGGGTCGGGCAAGAGCCTCACCGCACTGGCGATCGCGAGGCTCGTCGACGACCCGGGGCGGGTGCATGCCGACCGCCTGGAGTTCCTGGGCGAGGACCTGACGACGGCGCGGTCGCGGGAGGTGCGGCGGCTGCTGGGCACCTCGTTGGCGATGGTCTTCCAGGACCCGATGACCTCGTTCAACCCGGCGATGCGGATCGGGCGCCAGCTCGCGGAGGTGGCCGAGCAGCACCAGGGCATGGACCGCAGGCGGGCGTGGGCGCACGCCGTCGACCGGCTGCGCGCCGTCCGGATCCCGGGGGCGGCGCGGCGCGCGGCGCAGTACCCGCACGAGTTCTCCGGCGGCATGCGGCAGCGGGCGATGATCGGGATGGGCCTGATGGGCAGCCCCGCGCTCCTCATCGCCGACGAGCCCACCACCGCGCTCGACGCCACGGTGCAGCGGCAGGTGCTGGCGCTGCTGGACGCGGTCCGCGCCGCCGACGACGTCGCGGTCCTGCTGATCAGCCACGACATCGGCGTCGTCCGCGAGACGTGTGCCCGCGTGCTCGTCATGTACGCGGGGCGCATCGTCGAGGATCTCCCCGCCGCGGAGCTGCGCACCTCGGCCCGGCACCCCTACACGCGGGCCCTTCTCGCGGCGGTGCCGGACATGACGACCGACCGGGAGCGGCCGCTCGCCGTCATCCCCGGTCGGTCGTCATGTCCGGCAC
>NZ_JAAXKY010000142.1 GCF_012911925.1 Pseudonocardia xinjiangensis
GAGGAAGGCCGGGCGGGTCTCGGGGTCGGGCTCGTCGTAGTAGCGGTGGTACACCGGGGTGAGACCCCCGGAGACGGGCGGCACGATCCAGCTCCAGTCGGCGGGGCAGCGCCGGCCGGCGCTCTCCTCACGGGCGACGTGGGTGAGGAACCGCCGTGACTCGGAGTGGTGGTCGGCCATCGTCACGCCCGCCACGTCGAAGGAGTGCTGCACCGCACGCACCATCTCCACCAGCGCCCGGTCGCGCCACAAGGTGCGCTCCGAGCTGGTGTCGAGGCCGAGCCGCTCCGCGACGACGGGAAGCAGGTCGTAGCGGTCGGCGTCGACGAGGTTGCGGGCACCGATCTCGGTGCCGAGGTACCAGCCGTTGAACGGCGCGGCCGGGTAGGTGACGCCGCCGACGACGAGCGGCATGTTGCTGATCGCCGGCACCGCGTGCCACCGCAGGCGTAGATCGGCGAACCAGTCGTGGTCGGGGTGGATGAGCGGGACCTCAAGCACGGCGTCGGCCGGGACGTCGAAGATCTCGGGCTCGTCGTCGCCAGCGGACACGAGCAGCGGCAGCACGTCGAACCGGCCGGGCGGGTCGGGCCGTCGCCACCCCGCCCCGACGGCGCGCTCGGTGAAGTCGACGTAGCGCCCGTCGCCGCGGGTCTCGCCGGTGGGTAGGCGATGCCCGGCGTACCGCACGAGCTGGTCGTTGTGGATGCGCGGGCCGGGGTGATGCGGCCGGTCCGGGGCGAAGACGGTGATGGTGGAGCGGATGCGGCCGTCGCGGGTGGCGTCGCGCAGGTGCCCGACGCACTCGGCGGCGACGTCGGCGGGGGCGCTCAGGTGCCGCCTGTCGCGCACCCGGAGGCTGTTCCAGTACAGCCTGCCGATGCAGCGTGCCGAGTTGCGCCAGGCCACGCGGGCGCCGAACGTCAGCTCGTCGACGGTGTGGGTGTAGCTGCCCGTCGTCTCGATCTCGTGTCGCACTTGCCACACCCGGTGGTCGAACCTGGCGGGTGGCGAGGTCTCGGCGTAGAACTGATCGAGGAACTCCTCCGCCGCGGCCGGATCCACCACGGCCGTCGGTGCGGAGGCAGGGGCCCCGGTCAGGCTGCTGTCAGCCTTTCGGGGAGCGGGCACGGCAGCATTCGTTGCAACGAGCGATGACACCCGGCGCTCAGCCTTTCACTCGCCGACACCCCTGGGGAGCGGGGCGTCGTCCTTCCTACACGGTCACACCCTGTGATCAGAAGGTGGCCCAGTGCCGACACGCCGATAAAGAAGGTCGTGCACGGCGCGTCCCTCCAGACGCGCGCGTTGCTCGAACTTCGAGACCGGACGCCAGTCCGGACGCGGTGTCCAGCCGCCGGGGAGGTCCGCCGCGGTGTTGTCCAGAAGCGGCTCGGCGTCGCAGACCTCACGCATCTGGTCGGCGTAGTCGTCCCAGTCGGTGGCCAGGTGCAGGGTGCCGCCCGGTACGAGCCGCGAGGCGGCCAACGCGACGAAGTCCGGCTGGACGAGGCGTCGCTTGCGGTGCTTGCGCTTGGGCCACGGGTCCGGGAAGAAGACCCGAATACCGGCGAGCGAGGCCGGCGGCACGCACTGGCGCAGCAGCGCGACAGCGTCGCCGCGCAGCAGGGCCACGTTCGTCAGCCCGCCCTCGGCGAGACGCATCAGCAGCTGCGCGAGGCCCGGCTCGAACACCTCGACGGCGATGTGGTCGACCTCAGGGGCGGCCGTGGCGAGTGCGGCCGTCGACTCCCCCATCCCGGACCCGATCTCGAGCACCAGCGGCGCCGTCCGACCGAACCACGCGGGCGGGTCGTACGGCTCCGCGCCGCTCAAAAGGTCGTCGACGTCGCGCCCGCGGCTCCCCCACCACCGGTCCCAGGCGTGCTGCTGGCCGTCGGTGAGGCGGCTGCGGTGGTGGACGAAGCTGTGGATGGGCGGGTGCACCGCGGTCTGCCCGACCTCAGCCACCCGTGTTCGGGCGGGGGGCGCCCGCGGTACCCGCGGTGGCGGCAGGGAGCCGTACGCCCGCGGTGGCGCCGGGCAGCTTGCCCCTCAGGAAGCCGGCTCCGGTGCAGGCGAGCGCGGTGACGACGGCCGCCGCCGACACGACGTTGCGTTGGCGGAGCTCCCGAACCACGGCCGTGGGCAGCACCTTCGCAACATAGCTGCGCTCGGTGGACAGGGCGTCGTCGGTGCCGACGAGCTTGGAGACCGCGGCCTTCGACAGCCCCTCCGCCCAGCTGCGACGGCGCAGGTACGCCCATTCCACGCGGTCCTCGCTCACCCGGTGGTCGACGATGGCGCGCGGCTCGAACAGGATGCGGATCTTCTCGCCCGCCCGGTGGTAGGCCTGCCGGGCTCGGATGCAGAGCTCGGTCTCCTCGCAGCCCAGCGGGTTCTTGCCGATGCGGCCGATGTCCTCGGCGAAGCCCCCGACGCGCTCGAACACCTCGCGGCGGAACGACATGTTGCAGCCCATCAGGTTGCGCACCTCGGCCTGCTGCGTGGGCTGCCCGGTGTAGGTGCAGCCGACGATCCAGTCGAGCTCCCCCGTCGCGTCGCCGTTGCGGGGATCGGCTCCCGGCAGGACGTGCGGACGGGTGGTGCGCATGGGCACCCCGACGGTGGGCCAGCGCGGGTGCGCGACCCCGCCGACCGCGGCGACCGTGGGGTCGCTGTAGGGCTCGAGCAGTGCGGCGAGCCATCCGGGACGCGCGGCGGCGTCGTCGTCGAGGAACACGATCACGTCGGCGGTGGCCTCGGCGATCGCGGTGTTCCGGGCGCCGGACAGGCCCTGCTTGTGGGCGTTGGGCAGTACCCGGACCCCGCGCGGGCCGAAGGCCTCCTGGGCACGGGCGAGGAGCGAGGCGTTGTGGTCGACGATCACCAACGTCTCCGCCGCGGCGACGTCCTGGGCCTCGACCGACTCGACCGCGGCGACGATGTCGTCCCACCGCTTCTCGGTGTAGACGCAGATCACGACGGTCGCCGTGACGGCGGGCGTACTCACGGGGCGGTCTCCTTCAGGAAGTGGGTGACCGCTCGGTGCTAGCGGCGGTCGGACTTGCGGCGGTCGGCGCGCCGGTGCTCGGCCAGCAGGGTACGCAGCACGCGCGAGCCGTCGGCGAACGTGCGGAGGTTGGTCTCGCCGAACATCCGCTGCCGCTCGATCGAGGGCACTTCGGTGATCTTCAGGCCGGCTGCGGCGATGCGGCAGTTCAGCACCGTCTCGATCTCGAAGCCGTCGCCCCACAGCATTCCCTCCGGGGGCGGCGGTGCGTCCACCGGGGGCAGCTCGAGGACCGGCAGGAGGTCGGACCAGAACGCGTTGTAGCCGTAGCAGAGGTCGGTGTACGCCGTGCCGAAGAGCGCGTTCGCGACGCCGTTGAGCCCGGCGTTGCCGGTCTTGCGCAGGAGTGTGATGTCGTCGCTGCCGCCGCCGTTGGTGAACCGGCTGCCCTTGGCGAAGTCGGCCCCGGCCACCAGCGCAGAGACGAACGAGGGGATCTCCGCGGGGTCGGCGGAGCCGTCGGCGTCGAACATCACGATGACGTCGCCGGTGGCCGCGGCGAACCCGCACGCCATGGCGTTGCCCTTGCCCTTGCGGGTCTGGGTGATCGTGCGGACCCACGGCAGGACGCGCTTCGCGACCTCGATGGAGCCGTCGCTGGAGTTCCCGTCGACGACGATGATCTCGTGGACGGCGGGACGGACCGCGGCGATCGCCGGGAGGATGATCTCCAGGTTGCGGGCCTCGTTGCGGGTGGGCACCACAACGGAGACGGCAGGGAACCGGGAACGGACCGGCTGGGCACGCGGTCGGGGCACGCGCAGCGTTCGACGGTCCGCCCCGAAGGGCGCCGCCCCTGCGGGGACGGCTGGGCGGGCAGGTGAAACGGCGCTCACACAACCTCCAGACAAGTCCGCTCGATCGAGACAACGAGGCTGTCGCGAGCGGGTTGCGGGTGATCAGCTACGAATCCCCCGGATGGGGGTACGTGATGTATTTGTGACACGAAGCGGGTAGGGATACGGACCCCGCCGGCCTCGGCGGGGCGCCATCCTGCTCCGCATGAACACCGAGACCGTGGATCCCTACGTCGCTCTCGCCGCCGAGATGAGCCTGCTCGGACGCAGGCTCGACGCGATGAGCACGGACCTGGTGCGGCTGCGTGCTGCTGCCGCCCCGGTCGGTCCCGGACCGGCGCCGGCCGTGGAGGCGCCTCTGTGGTCACGATCTAGAGACGCACGTTCGGTGGGGCGGGTTGCTTCGGACATCGGTCCCGAATGTCCCGACGACGTGGATACTTCCGCCGCAGGCCCGGCCCGGCCCGCTCCGTCGCAGGTCGGAGCGCCGGTCGGCGCCTACGCGCCCGACCCGCGGTCGCGCGGCGTGTCGGCACCCGGCGCGTCGACGCCGGGGTGGCCCTCGGTTGCCGGTGGCCCGGACCCGGCGCCGGCGGCGCGGGCGAGGTCGGCGATCTCCGGCGCGCGGCTGCTCGCCTGGGTCGGTGGGGGCGTGACGCTGCTCGGCGTGGTCCTGTTGCTCGTGCTGGCCGCGTCGCGGGGCTGGTTCTCGCCACCTGCGCGGGTGACGACCGGTGCGCTGCTCGGCATCGCGCTGGTCGGCATCGGGCTGTGGCTGCACCGCAGGGAGAACGCGCGCGCCGGCGCCCTCGCACTGGCGGCGACGGGCCTCGCGACGCTGTACCTCGTGGTCGCCGCGGCCACCGTGCTCTACGGCTACCTGCCCGTCGTGCCCGCGTTGCTGGTCGAGCTGCTGGTGGCAGCCGCAGGCCTCGGTCTGGCCGACAGGTGGCGGTCGCAGCTGTTGGGCGCTGGTGTGGTGGCCGGCGCGGCGCTGCTGGCACCTGTGATCGTGGCGGACTGGCGGCTGGTGGCGCTCGCACTGGCCCTGCAGCTGGCGGCGCTGCCGGTGGTGCTGCGCAGGCGCTGGCACGTCCTGATGCTCCTCGCCGCGGCCGGGCCGGTGCTCTTCGGATCGGCGGTCGGCGCTCTCGTCGCCGTGAACGAGGAAGCGGCCACGATCGCGGTCGTGCTCGGCTCCCTCGCCGTGAGCCTCTCGACCGCGCTGCCCGCCGCCCGGCTGTTGGCGCTGGGACCCGTGGCCGGGTTGGTGGCCGCCACGCCCGTCCCTGTGCTCGCGACCGCAGCCGCGCTCGGTGACTGGGGCGGTGGCGCGGTCGCCGCCGTCGCCGCGCTCGCACTGGGCGGGTTCGCCATGACTCCCGGGCTGGACCACCTGCTCCGGACGGTGGGCATCACGGCGGCGGCCGTCGCGCTGTTCGAGGCGACGCTGGTGGCGGTGGACGGGAGCGGCGCCACCGTGCTGCTGCTCGGGCAGGCGGTGGTGCTCGCCGTGCTGGCGGCCGTACTGCGCTCGCGGCTTCCGCTGAACATCGCGATGGCGTACGGCGCCGTCGGGTCGCTGCTCGCTCTCGCGCAGGACGCTCCGCTCGCCGCGCTGGTGCAGTTCCCGGCCTTTCCCTACCACCAGGGCGGCCAGGGTGTTCTCCTCACCGGTGCCGGGGTCTCGGTGCTGGTGCTGGTGCTCGCGGTGGCGCTGCTGGTGGCGGCCGGCCGCGTGGACCTGATCCGGCCCGACCCTGCGTCCGCCCCGCTGTGGGTGCCGATCGGGGTCGTCGGCCTCTACGGCGCGACGTCGCTGGTGGTCACCGTCGCGCTGCTCGTGTCGCCGGACCGCGCCGGGTTCACCGGGGGGCACGCCGTGGCGACGGTGTCCTGGACGGTCGCCGCGCTCGTGCTGCTGGCCCGCGGGATCAGCCGGCCCGCGCTGCGGATCACCGGGCTCGTGCTGGTCGCCGCGGCCGTCGCGAAGCTGGTGCTGTTCGACCTCGTCGCGCTCGACGGGCTGGCCCGGGTGGCGGCGTTCCTCGGGGCGGGCCTGGTGCTGCTGGCAGCGGGCACGCGGTACGCGCGGCTCGTCGCCGAGGCCGAGAATGAGAAGGAGGAGCCCGACGGCGTCCCGGCCGACCCGAGCTGACCGAATCGTTCGCGATCGCACACCGGTGCCGCCGTTCGACCGCGCCGCCGCGGCTGCGCTGCGACGCTGGCCGGATGCCCGATCGCTATGTCGACGCCGTTCGTGCCCGCCGCGCCGAGCTGCGCGCCGCGCGCGCCCTGCTGACCGGCGGCCACCGCGGGGAGCTGCGCAGCTGCCTGGCGCTGAGCCGGATCACGGCGGCCGCCGACGCGGAGGCGGCGCTGGCCGGGCTCGCCCGGGAGGCTGCCGACCACGTCGACATCGGCCGGCGGGCGGCGCGGCAGCAGCTCCCCGGCCTCCTCGCCACGGCGGTCGACGCCCTCGCGGTCGAGGTCCACGCCGGATGGGCGGCCGCTCTGCGGCCCGCGTTGCGCAGGATCGCAGGCGAACGCGATCTCGTGCTGGATCCCGGCTGGCCGCGGCTTCCGCCGCCGCGGCTTCCTGGCCTGGCGGCGGCCGTGCCGGCACCGGCAGGCCGGCCGCGGTCGCTGCTCGCCGGGGCCGCCGACGGAGCCGCGCTCTGGCGGCTGGCCCTGTTTCCGCTGGCCGCGCTGCCCCTGCTCGGCTTGCCGGCCCTCGCCGGGCCGGCGCTGGCCCCACTCGCCGTCGGCGCCGGAGTCGCGGCGGTGGTCGCCACCGTGCGGGCCCGCCGTACGTCGGCGGAGCGCCTGCGGCTGCACCGCCACACCGAGCAGGTGCTCGCCGCGGCCGCCCGGGCCGTCGACGCCGACCTCGGACGCCGGCTGGTGGAGCTGGAGCGGGCGGCGGTGGCGGCCCTGGATGCCGCGGTGCTGCGCCGCCGTGCGGAGGTCGACGCCGAGCTGGCCCTGCTGGCCCCCGAGCGCACCGGGCAGGTGTCCGGTGCCTGAGCTTCCGCTGCCGGGGCCGCCGCCGGGGCGCCACCCGGGTTTCGTGCCGGACGACGCGCCCCCCGACCTTCCCGGTGGGTTCGACGTGTCCGGTGGCTTCGACACCGACGGCGACGGCCGCGCCGACACCGCGGTCACCTGCGACGACATCGACCTCGTCCTGCTCACCGACATCGACGGCGACGGGTTCGCCGACCAGATCCTGCGGATCGGCCCGGACGGGGCGGTGCGGCAGACGGTCGTGGAGCCGCCCGCCGGGGCCGGCACCGCGATCACCGACGGCCTGCGCGGCGGGGCCGAGGCGGGGTACGAGCCGTGAGGTCGGGGCACCGGACATGGCGGGCGGCAAAGTAGGTTTCGGAGATGGCCGTAGATCGGATCGACCCGGAGTTCCGGGCTCTGCCGCTGGCCGCTCTGGCCGACGCCGCCCTCGCCCGGGGGCGCGAGCTGGGGGCGCAGCACACCGACCTGCGGGTCGAGCGGATCGTGTCGCAGTCGATCGACCTGCGCGACGGCACCGTCACCGGTGTCGCCGACAGCACCACCGTGGGGCTCGCGGTGCGCGTCATCGTCGACGGCGTGTGGGGCTTCGCGTCCCACGTCGAGCTGACACCGGCCAGGGCGGCGGCCACGGCGGAGCGCGCGGTGGCCGTGGCCCGCACCCTCGCGCCGGTGGCGATCGAGCGCGTCGAGCGGGCCGCGGAGCCGGTCCACGCCGACGCCGTCTGGGTCTCCGACTACACGGTCGACCCGTTCACCGTCCCCACGCGGGAGAAGGTGGAGCTGCTCACCGACTGGTCGCAGCGGCTGCTCGCCTCGGACGGCGTCGACCACGTGCAGGCCGGGGTGGCCGTCGTGCGGGAGAACAAGTTCTACGCCGACACGGCGGGCACCACCACCACTCAGCAGCGCGTCCGGATCGACCCGACGATCACGGCCACCGCCGTCGACCGTGCCGCGGGCGGCTTCGAGACGATGAGCTCCCTCGCCGCGCCCGCGGGGCGGGGCTGGGAGTACCTCACCGGTGACGGCTGGGACTGGGACGGCGAGCTCGCCCTGATCCCCGAGCTGCTCGCGGAGAAGACGAAGGCGCCGTCGGTGCGGGCGGGCACCTACGACCTCGTGATCGACCCGACGAACCTGTGGCTCACGATCCACGAGTCCGTCGGGCACGCCACGGAGTACGACAGGGCGATCGGCTACGAGGCCGCCTACGCCGGCACCAGCTTCGCCACCCCCGACCAGCTCGGCACGCTGCGCTACGGCTCGGAGCACATGCACGTCACCGGCGACCGGACCGTGCCGCACGGGCTGGCCACCGTCGGCTTCGACGACGACGGCGTCGCCACGGGCGAGTGGGATCTCGTGCGCGACGGCGTGCTGGTCGGCTACCAGCTCGACCGGACGTTCGCGCCCCGGCTGGGGCTGGAGCGTTCCAACGGCTGTGCGTTCGCCGACTCGCCCCACCACGTGCCGATCCAGCGGATGGCCAATGTGTCGCTGCAGCCCGACCCGGTGCGCGACACCAGCACCGACGAGCTCATCGCCGGGGTCGACCGGGGCATCTACGTCGTCGGCGACAAGTCGTGGTCGATCGACATGCAGCGCTACAACTTCCAGTTCACGGGCCAGCGCTTCTACCGCATCGAGGACGGAAAGCTCGCCGGCCAGCTGCGCGACGTCGCCTACCAGGCCACCACCACCGACTTCTGGGGTTCGCTCGACGCGGTCGGTGGCCGTTCCACCTGGCTGCTGCACGGCGCCATGAACTGCGGCAAGGCCCAGCCGGGGCAGGCGGCCCCGGTGAGCCACGGCTGCCCGTCGGCCCGGTTCCGTGGCATCAACGTGCTCAACACGCAGGAGGAGGGCCAGTGACCTCGACGAGGCGAAGCGGTGCCCCGGCATCGGTGCTCGCTCCGCAGGAGGTCGTGGAGCGGACGCTGGCCGCGGGGTCCCACCTGCACGGCTGTGCCGTGCTGGTCCACGAGACCAGCGAGGCCGTGCTGCGGTGGGCCAACTCCACCATGACCACCAACGGGCACACCACGTCCGGCCGGGTCACGGTGATCGCGTTCGTCGTGGTCGAGGGCGGCACCGCGGCCGGTGTGGTGAGCTCCAGCGCCGCCGTCACCCACGTCGGTCAGCTCGAGGATCTGGTCCGCGCGGCCGAGGCGGCAGCGCGGGACGCCGGTCCGGCGCGCGACGCGATGCCCCTGGTCGAGCCGGACGGCGACGATCCCGGCTGGGGCGATCCGGGGGCCGAGACGTCGATCGGGGTGTTCGGCTCGTTCGCCGAAGGCCTGTCCGAGGTGCTGGCCGGCCCGCACCGGCAGTACGGGTTCGCCAGCCACGAGATCACCACGGTCTGGCTCGGCTCGTCCACCGGGGTGCGGCGCCGCTGGGTGCAGCCCACGGGGTCGGTGGAGCTCAACGCGAAGACACCCGACCTCGCAGGGTCCGCCTGGACCGGCGTGTCCACCGCCGACTTCCGCGACGTCGACGTGGTCGCGCTGGCCGCGGAGGCGGCGCGACGGCTGAGTGGGGGAAGCGGCGGGTCAGCCTGCCCGCGGGCCGGTACGAGACGCTGTTGCCCCCGTCCGCGGTGTCCGACCTCCTGATCTACCTGGCCTGGTCGATGGAGGGCAGGCCGGCGCAGGAGGGCCGCAGCGCCCTTGCGGGTCCGGACGGTCTGCGCGTCGGTGAGCGGCTGACCGACCTGCCGCTCACCATGGCCAGCGACCCGGCGGCGCCCGGGTTGGAGTACGGACCGTTCGTCACCGCCACCCGCTCCGGTGAGGGGGTCAGCGTCTTCGACAACGGTGTGCCCACCCGCCGGGCGGAGTGGGTCGACCGGGGAGTGCTCGGCGAGCTGGTCTACTCGCGGGCCGAGGCGGCCGAGTTCGGCACCACGTTCACCCCGTCCGGGCACAACCTGGTGCTCACCGGGGGGTCGCAGGCCTCGATCAGCGACATGGTGGCGCGCACCGAGCGCGGGGTGCTGCTCACCTGTCTCTGGTACATCCGCGAGGTCGACCCCACCACATTGCTGCTCACCGGGCTCACCCGCGACGGCGTGTACCTGGTGGAGGGCGGTGAGGTGGTGGGCGAGGTCGACCACAACTTCCGGTTCAACTACTCGCCGCTCGACGTGCTGCGCCGCACGACCGAGGTCGGGGCCACCGAACAGACCCTGCCACGGGAGTGGAAGGACTGGTTCACGCGCGTCGCGATGCCGCCGGTGCGGGTGCCGGAGTTCAACATGTCCTCGGTGTCGCTGGGCCGCTGACGCGAGCGCCGTCCGGCCGCGATCGGTGACCGGACGGCGCTCGGCAGTGTGGCGTTGCGAACCTCCCGGCGCTCGGTGCCGTTGACTAGGAGGTGCGCCGACGTCGTCGCCAGGTCGTTGACGAAAGAGGGGCCGAAGGTGTCGTTCGAGGTGGTGAGCGTGTACACGCTGCTCGTCGGGGATGCTGCAGGCCCACCGACGGTGAGCGTGCACACCACGGCCGACGACGCCTGGCGGGCGCTGGACGCCGAGGTGCGCAGGCGGTGTCACATGCGGCCCCGGCCGCGGCGGCGGATGGACTCCGAGGCCGCCACGCGGCTCGCCGACGCCTGGCGTGCCGGTGAGCCGGAGTCCCGGTTCTGGAACGTGGCCGTGCACCGGCTGCCGATCGCGTTGCCCGTGATCGCACGGTCGGCCATCACCGCCGCCCGCTGACGCACCGGCAGCGCGCGCCGGGTCAGTCGGTGCCGGCGAGGAGGACGCGGCGCATCCGCTCCAGCAGGTCCTCCACGTCCAGGCCGGGGGGCAACGGGGTGCCGGTGAGGGTGCGCAGGTAGAGCCCGTCGCCGACGAGCTGGGCCAGCCAGGCGAGCACCGGGTCGGCAAGCTCCTCGCGCAGGGCGGCGAAGGCGTCGGCGTCCACCACGGCGAGAGCCTCGCGCACGGCCTGGCCCGAGGTCGTGCCGTCGGCGAGCCGCAGCACGGCGAGGTAGGTACGGGTGACGCCGCCCGGCACGCCGCCGCCGGGTGCTGACGTGCGCAGGTAGTAGGCGACGGGCCCGTCGGGCGCGCTGCGGATGGCGTCGGCGTCGGCGGCGCTGCGCTCCCGGAGGCGGTCGAGCAGCCCCGCGGCGAGCGCGTCCTTCGACGCGAAGTGGTAGAGCAGGCCGCCCTTGGACACGGCGGCGGCCGCTGCGACGGCGTCGAGGGTGACGGCGGCGGCGCCGTGGTCGATCAGCAGCGTCTCGTACGCGTCCAGCACGCGGTCCCGGGCGCTCGCCATTCGACCGAGTGTAGAGGCCGGGTGTGCTCGGCCACGTCGGGTGCCACGGGGGAACAACCAGCGAAACTGTACCGTCTAGACGGTATATTAACGCGCTTCCCCCCGATCACCACCCGCCCTTGACGGGCGGCGCTCTCGCAAGGACGTCATGACCGCTGTTGCCCCTGCCCGCCTCCCGCTCGCCCCGACCCGTGCCGCCCCTCGCGCGTGGATCGGGCTGGCTGTGCTGTTCCTGCCGACGGTGCTGGTCGCCCTCGACAACACCGTGCTCGGCTTCGCCGTGCCCGCGATCAGCGCCGCGCTCACCCCGTCCGCCTCGCAACTGCTGTGGATGGTCGACATCTACCCGCTGGTGCTCGCCGGCCTGCTCGTCACGATGGGGACGCTCGGGGACCGCATCGGGCACCGCAGGACTCTGATGATCGGCGTCGCCGGGTTCGGCGCCGTGTCCGCCGTGGCCGCCTTCGCGACCGACGCCTTGTACCTCGTGGGCGCCCGCGCCCTGCTCGGGTTCTTCGGCGCCATGCTGATGCCCGCCGCACTCGCGCTGCTGCGCACGCTGTTCACCGACCGGGCGCAACGCCGGCTCGCCGTCGCCATCTGGGCCACCGGCTTCGCCGCGGGCGCCGCGCTCGGCCCGATCCTGGGCGGCGTGCTGCTCCAGCACTTCTGGTGGGGCGCGGTGTTCCTCGTCAACGTGCCGGCGATGCTGCTGCTGCTCCTGCTGGCCGGCCTGATCCTGCCCGAGTCCAGGACCTTCGCCCCCGGACGGCTCGACCTGGTCGGCGTGCTGCTGTCTCTGCTGACGATGGTGCCCACCGTGCTGGCGATCACCCTCGTCGCCGACGACGGCATCAGCGCGACGGTGCTGCTCGCGCTGGCGGTGGGAGCGGGGTCGGGCGTGCTGTTCGTGCGCCGCGCCCGGGCCCGGCTGGCGGCGGGCGAGGAGCCGCTGCTCGACGTCTCGCTCTTCGCGTCGGCGGTGCTGCGGGTGTCCGCGCTCGCCAACGCGACGACGATGTTCGCCCTGACCGGCCTGCTGTTCTTCTCCGCCCAGTACCTGCTGCTCGTGCTCGGGCTCTCGCCCATGGACGCCGGGCTCGTGCTGCTGCCGGGATTCGTGGTGACGATGCTGGCCGGGCTGGCGGCCTCGCGCCTGGGGCGCATGTTCCCGCTGCGCGTGCTGGTTCCGGCCGGGCTCGGGCTCGCCGCTGCCGGGTTCCTGCTGTGCACCGCGCTGGCCGTCGACACCCCGGTGACGGTGCTGGCGGTGGCGTCGGTGCTGGTGGGAGCCGGCATCGGGCTGTCGGAGACGATCACGAACGACGCGATCCTGACCGCCGCCCCCGCCGACCGCGCAGGCTCGGCATCGGCGGTGTCGGAGACGGCCTACGAGATCGGCGCGGTGCTCGGCACCGCGGTGCTCGGCAGCGTCCTCACGGCCGTGTACCGGGGAGGCGTCCACGTGCCCGCCGGCGTGGATCCCGCGGGCACCCACACCGCCCAGGAGACGCTCGGAGGTGCGGTCACTACCGCGGCCGGGCTCCCCGGCCACGACGGCGACGTACTGCTGGCCTCCGCGCGTGCCGCGTTCGTGTCCGGGATCGACGTCGCGGCGCTGCTCGGGGCCGGCGTGGTGGTGGCGGTGGCGGTGGTCGTCCTGCTCAGCCTGCGGACCAGGGCCCGTTAGGAACGGTCGCGGCCCGGCCGGAGGGTCACTGCCCGGCTGTCACCGGGCGGGAGGAGGCTCGGTCGGGGCCGGCGGGGGCGTGCTCTGCGGCTGGCCGCCCCCGATGCCGCGGTCGGCCAGCCGCTCCTGGACGTGCTCGGAGATCTGGTCGGCCCGGCGGCGCTCCCGGACCCGGATGAGCACCAGCATGGAGACGCCGTACGCGACCCCGAGTACGAGCAGAACCACCCCGAGCCGGGCGACGAGCGTCTGGAACGGCTGGCCGTCGCCCGGTACCCAGTCGATGACGGAGATGATCGCGAGCACGCCGAGCGTGATCAGGTGGAACAGCACGGAGAGCAGCAGGTTGACCGATCGGGTGACTTTCTCGTCCTGGAAGACCTCCTGGAGGAACGGCTCGCCCGCCGTCACGAGGAGCCTTCCGACGAGGAACGTCAGTGCGATCGACACTGCGAGCAGGGTGATGTACAGGGCGGTGTCGGTCATGTGTCCTCCGGCATCGAACGTGATCGGCACACTACGCGGGGTGTGGAGCGTGGACCACCGGAAGCAGGAGCCGGTACCACCGGAAGCAGGAGCGTCCCGGCGGCTGCGCTGCGGTCCGCGTACGGGGCCGTGCACGTCCGTGCTGTCCGATGTGGCACGGAATGTGGCGGTTGTCTCTGCCACCCGGGTCGCCGGTCGCCCCGGCCACGCATGCGGTCCGGACAACTCACTGGTCATGCGGGGTAGCGGGCTTCCGGGCCGGTCCTCGACGCATTGTCGACGGAAAGCGTTTCCGTGCTTCTGAATCGATTACATGATCGGTCCTGTGAGTCAATCGACAGCTGCCAGCGGTGGGGGAAACCGGACACCAGCGGTACCGTCAGCTTTCATCTTTGACCTGCACACCCGGCCCAGGCGGTCCGGGTGCGCGCAGCATTCCCAGGGGGCCGGGGCGCCGGCGAGAAGCGAGGAAACCATGACAGCGATGACCGTCTCAGGGATCGACGAAGCGCCGACCGAGAACGAGCGCCTGCTGTCCTGGGTGCGCGAGGTCGCCGATCTGACCACGCCCGACCGCGTCGTCTGGTGCGACGGATCCGACGACGAGTGGGATCGCATGACCACGCGGCTCGTCGAGGCGGGCACGTTCGTGAAGCTCGACGAGCGGAAGAAACCCAACTCCTACTGGGCGGCGTCCGACCCGGACGACGTGGCGCGCGTCGAGGAGCGCACCTTCATCTGTTCGCTCACCGAGGCCGACGCGGGCCCCACGAACAACTGGATGGACCCGGCCGAGATGAAGGCCACCATGACCGCGCTGTACCGCGGTTGCATGCGTGGCCGGACGATGTACGTCATCCCGTTCTGCATGGGGCCCCTCGATGCCGACGAGCCCTTCCTCGGTGTGGAGATCACCGACTCCGAGTACGTCGTCGTGTCGATGCGGATCATGACGCGAATGGGGGCCGCGGTGCTCCCGTTGTTCGACGGACCGGCGGGCGACAAGTTCGTGCCCGCGCTGCACTCCGTCGGCGCGCCGCTCGAGCCGGGCCAGCAGGACGTCCCATGGCCCTGCAACGACACGAAGTACATCACCCACTTCCCGGAGACCCGCGAGATCTGGAGCTTCGGCTCCGGCTACGGCGGCAACGCCCTGCTCGGCAAGAAGTGCTACGCGTTGCGGATCGCCTCGGTGATGGCCCGGGACGAGGGCTGGATGGCCGAGCACATGCTGATCCTCAAGCTGATCAGCCCCGAGGAGAAGGCGTACTACGTCGCGGCGGCATTCCCCTCCGCATGCGGAAAGACGAACCTCGCGATGCTGCAGCCGACCGTGCCCGGTTGGCGGGCCGAGACCGTGGGCGACGACATCGCCTGGATGCGTTTCGGCGAGGACGGCCGGCTCTACGCGGTGAACCCGGAGTACGGATTCTTCGGTGTCGCACCCGGCACCAACTGGAAGACCAACCCCAACGCGATGCGCACCATCGAGAAGGGGAACTCGCTGTTCACCAACGTCGCCCGGACCGACGACGGCGATGTCTGGTGGGAAGGCCTCGAAGGTGACCCGCAGCACCTGACGTCGTGGACCGGCGAGGACTGGACGCCCGATTCCGACAAGCCGGCCGCGCACCCGAACTCGCGCTACACCACGCCGATCTCCCAGTGCCCCGTCGTGGCGCCGGAATGGGAGGACCCGCAGGGTGTGCCGATTTCGGCGATCCTGTTCGGTGGACGGCGCAAGACCACGGTGCCACTGGTCACGGAGGCCCGCGACTGGCAGCACGGCACCTTCATGGGCGCGACGATGTCGAGTGAGAAGACCGCTGCTGCCAAGGGTGGTCTCGGCCAGGTCCGCCGCGACCCGATGGCGATGCTGCCGTTCCTCGGCTACAACGTCGGCTCCTACTTCCAGCACTGGGTGAACCTCGGCAAGAACGCCGACGCCGACAAGCTGCCGCGGATCTTCTACGTCAACTGGTTCCGCCGCGGTGAGGACGGCCAGTTCCTGTGGCCCGGCTTCGGCGAGAACTCCCGCGTGCTGAAGTGGGCGATCGAGCGGATCGAGGGCACGGCCGCGGCCACCGAGACGGCTGTGGGCTACGTCCCCACCGCCGACCAGCTCGACCTCGAGGGCCTCGACGCGCCGCTCGCCGACATCGAGGCGGCGCTGGCCGTCGACCCCGAGGAGTGGAAGGCCGAGATCCCGCTGATCGAGGAGTGGTTCGAGGTGGTCGGCGACCAGCTGCCCACGTCGATGCGCGACGAGCTGGAGGCACTGAAGCTGCGCCTCGGCATGTGACCGATCCGGCGGGCCGCATGGTGTGACCATCGCCATGCGGCCCGCCCGTTCCGGTTTCCCTACGATCACGTGGGCTTTCTGATCGGGGGGAACGGATGTCGGGTTCTGCTGATCGTGGGAACGGTTCGGGCGAATTGCGCTGGAATGCGTGGAATCTGCTCCTGCTCGTTCCGTTCCTGATTCTCGGCACGCCCTGGATCAACGTCGCCGAACCCCGGCTCCTCGGGATGCCGTTCTTCTACTGGGTGCAGCTGGCCTGGGTGCCCTTCAGCGTCGCCATCGTGGCTGTGGTCCACGTGCGCACCCGCGGCGAGCGGGGCCCGAGCGTTCCGGCCGGCCCCGATGACGTCGACGCCCTCGACACCGGTGCGACCCGGTGATCCGCGTTCCTGAGCTCGTCGTCTTCACGGTGCTGTTCGTCGGTGTGTCCGCGCTGGGGTTCCTGGCGGCGCGCTGGCGGACGGCCCCGTCGCTCGACCATCTCGAGGAGTGGGGCCTCGGCGGGCGCCGGTTCGGCTCCTGGATCACCTGGTTCCTCATCGGCGGTGACCTCTACACCGCCTACACGTTCGTCGCCGTGCCCGCGTTGCTGTTCGGCGCCGGCGCGACCGGCTTCTTCGCGCTGCCGTACGCCGTGGTCGCCTACCCGCTGGTGTTCCTGCCGCTGCTGCGGATGTGGTCGGTGGCGCGGGTGCACGGATACGTCACCCCCGCCGACTTCGTGCGTGGTCGCTACGGCAGCCCCACGCTGGCGCTGCTGGTGGCGATCACCGGGCTCGTCGCCACGATGCCCTACATCGCGCTGCAGCTCGCCGGGCTCGAGGCCGTGCTGCGCACGATGGGTCTCAACGGTGCCGGGCTGCTCGGACACCTGCCGTTGCTGATCGCGTTCCTGGTCCTCGCCGCCTACACGTACCAGTCGGGCCTGCGGGCACCGGCGCTGATCGCGTTCGTCAAGGACATCCTGATCTACATCGTGGTGCTGGTGGCCGTGATCTACCTGCCGATCCGGCTCGGCGGCTGGTCGTCGATCTTCGGAGCGGCGGACGCGAAGTTCGCCGCGACCCCGTCGCCCGCCGACGGGGTGCTGCTGGGCGGCAACAACCAGCTGCAGTACATCACCCTGGCGTTCGGGTCGGCGCTGGCGTTGTTCCTCTACCCGCACGCGCTCACCGGCGTGCTGGCCTCCCGCCGGCGCGACGTGGTGCGGCGCAACATGGTGGCCCTGCCGGCGTACTCGTTCCTGCTGGGCCTGCTCCTGCTGCTCGGCTACGTCGCGATCGCCGCCCACGTGCAGCCCATCACGAACAACGCCACCGGCCGGCCGGACACCAACACGATCATCCCGATGCTCTTCGCCGAACAGTTCGGTTCCCTGTTCAGCGGCATCGCGTTCGCCGCGATCGGCATCGGCGCACTGGTCCCCGCGGCGATCATGTCCATCGCCGCCGCGAACCTCTGGACGCGCAACATCTACAAGGAGTACCTGCGCCCCGACGCCACGCCAGTCCAGGAGGCCAAGCAGGCCAAGCTCGCCTCGCTGCTGGTCAAGGTCGGTGCCGTGCTGTGCATCGTGCTCATCGACCCGCAGTTCTCCGTCGATCTGCAGCTCATCGGCGGCGTGATCATCATCCAGACCCTGCCCGCCGTCGCGATCGCGCTCTACACGCGCTGGCTGCACCGCTGGGCGCTGGTGGCCGGGTGGGTGGCCGGGATGAGCTACGCCCTGTACCTGCTGTGGATCATCCCGAACCCGGCGACGGGGAGCGTCCACTTCGGCGGCTCGGCACTCGCCCTCGACCGGCTCACGCTCCTCGGCTGGCACCCGTTCGCCGGCTCGCCGGTCCAGATCTACGTCGGGTTCGTCGCCCTGGTGGTGAACCTGGTGGTGTCGGTGGTGGCCACGTTCGCCCTGCGCGCGGCCGGCGTGGCGGAGGGCGAGGACAGCACCGCTCCTGGTGACTACCACGCCGACGCGGACCCGGACCCTCGTCCTGAACCGGTCGCCGCGACGGCCGGAATGTCGACGCGATGACGGCGCCGCCCGGCGACGGATTCCGACCGTTCGGCCGTGATGCCGGGACGTTTGCGCCGACTCGTCCCTCCTGAGGTCTGACCTTTCGGACGTGCCTCGTTTTCCACTCGACAGGGTGACCGGACATCGCTGAACATGGACCGTTCGGTCGCCCGCCGATTGCCGCATCCCCTGTCCCAGGTGCAACATCTCGACGGCACCCGCGATACGAGTGGTGACCGTCGCCGTTCGGCGGCGGCAGTCGGAGGTGACCACGTGCTGGATGTCGGACCGGCGAACCAGAACGGCGAGGACGACGCCGATCTCGCCGTCTTCGTCGACCGCCTGGCCGCTGCGGGGCCGGACCACGCCACCACGTCGGCGCAGGCGCAGATCCGCCGGACGATCGCTTCGGGCGCGCCCCCGCCGGGGCTGCGCAGGCTGGCCGAGGCTCTCGCCGCGTCCGTGGCCGAGCTGCCGCCACCCCCGCGTCGCCCGGCCGAGGACCCTCGCTCGATCGTCTCGGCGATGCGGGACAACACCCTCGTCCTCCTCGAGGACTTCGACGCGGCCGCGGTGGCACGTGCGGTGGCCGCCCTGCTGGCCGACGGTCGACGCATCGTCGTCACCGCCACCGACCCAGCGGAGCTGACCGCGGTGCGCGAGGCGCTGCCCGCCGACTCGGTGTCCCGGGCCCTCGACGCGCTACCGCAGCTCACCCCGGCGGAGCTGCGTGAGCTGCGCAGGCTGCTGGCCACCTCCACGCCGGAACGACGCGCCCGGGCCGGCCAGGAGCTCCCGGCGGACGGGATGCTGCCCTCGCCGCACGAGGTCGCCGCCTTGTGTGCCCAGGCCGACGACACGGTCGGGACGGGCGAGGGTACGTGGATGGTGCCCACGCTCCTGTCCGACCTCGATCCGGAGCGCCGCAGCGCTGTCACCTCGGTCGCCCGGTGCGTGAACCGCTCGCTCGGGGCACTGCCCGCGCGCTGGGAGCACCCGTGGGCGTGGACGCTGCTGTCGAACCTGATCTACGGCCACCATCGCGCGATCTTCGACCGGATGCTGGAGGACACCGCGCAGGTGGTCACGGTCCTGGACCGGACGCGCCACCTGCAGCCCGTCACCTTGTCGGGGCCACCGCCGCCCGACGCGTTCGAGGTCCTGCGCCGCTACCGCGAGCACCTCGAGTCCGGGGGCCGGGCCCGGGGCGGCTACTTCCGCAACACCGTGCAGCGTGAGGTACGGCCGATCCTGGCGCTGGCCAGGGTCGGGCCGCGGACGCCGGAGACGGCCGACGACGTCCACCGCGTGATCGAGCACCTCGAGCTCGGCGAACGGCGCAACCGCATCGCCGCGGGCTGCGCCGAGCTCGGCCTTCCCCTGCCGCGCGGCGAGGGCGAGCTGGTCGAGCTGGCCGACGGCCTGGTCAAGGTGGCCGCAGCGGCTCGTTCGGTCGGGGCGCTCCGCCACGACGTGCTGTTCCTCGCGCCCAACTCGCCGCTGTCGGTTCCGAACGTGGAGTCGGCCGAGGAGATCGCCGGCGCCATCCTCGAGTACGCCGACCACGGCTCGGCCATCGTGGCCGGACGCCGGCTCGACGCCATGGCCGACGACGTGGCCGCCCGCGCCGGCACGGTTCCGGCACCCGAGTACGAGATGGCCGCGGCTGCACTGCGGCAGCGCGACGCGGCCGGGTACGCCGCGGCCGTCGACGCGCTCGCGGCGGCCCGGCGCGACGTGCACGACGAGAACCTCCAGGTCGGGTTGCTGCAACGGCTGGGTGCGGATGCGCCGCAGCTCGCCGACGCCTGGACCGCGCTGGCCCGGACCGATCCGGCGGCACTCGGCCTCGTCGTGTTCCTGCCGGTGGAGGCGCTCCTCACGGCGGTCCC
>NZ_JAAXKY010000143.1 GCF_012911925.1 Pseudonocardia xinjiangensis
CGTCCGCGCCCGGCGAGTCGCCCGGCCGTGCCCCGCGAGTCGCCCAGCAGTGCCCCGCGAGTCGCCCGAATCCGCCCCGCGAGTCGCCCGGATTTGGCGCGCGAGTCGCCCGGCTCCGCCCCGCGAGTCGCCCGGCTGCCGGGCGGGCGAAGTCGGGCGAACCGGCAGTGGCCCGGCGCCTCCTCGCAGACCGGGTGTGTTCCTCGCAGATGCTGCGGGCTCTGCGAGGAACAGGCCGGGTCTGCGAGGACGAGGGGGGCGGGCGGGGCCGGTCAGGCGCCGTTGCTCGTCAGCAGGACGTCGGCGTCGAAGCACGTCCGCTCGCCCGTGTGGCACGCCGCCCCGGTCTGGTCGACGACCACCAGCACGGCGTCGCCGTCACAGTCCAGGCGCACCTCGTGCACCTGCTGGACGTGGCCGGAGGTGGCGCCCTTCACCCAGTACTCCTCGCGGGAGCGCGACCAGTAGGTGGCGCGGCCGGTGGTGAGGGTGCGGTGCAGCGCCTCGTCGTCCATCCAGGCCACCATCAGCACCTCGCCGGTGCCGTGTTGCTGCGCGATGGCGCACACCAGCCCGTCGGGGGTGCGCTTGAGCCGGGCCGCGATCGCCGGGTCGAGGGCGGACTCCCGCACGCGTGCCGTCATCGCACCTCCACCTGCCCCTCGCGCAGGCCGTCCTTGACGTCCTTGATGCGCAGCTGTCCGAAGTGGAAGACGCTGGCGGCGAGCACGGCGTCGGCTCCCGCCCGCACGGCTGGCAGGAAGTGCTCGACGGCGCCCGCTCCACCGCTGGCGATCACCGGCACGTCCACCACCTTGCGCACCGCGGCGATCATGGCCAGGTCGAAGCCCGCCCGGGTGCCGTCGGCGTCCATCGAGTTGAGCAGGATCTCGCCGACACCGAGCTCCTGGCCGCGGGCGGCCCACTCGACGGCGTCGATGCCGGTGCCCCGGCGCCCCCCGTGGGTGGTGACCTCCCAGCCCGATGGGGTCGGTGCGCTGCCCTCGGGCACCGTGCGGGCGTCGACGGAGAGCACGATGCACTGCGCCCCGAACCGGCGGCTGGCCTCGTGGAGCAGCTCCGGGCGGGCGATCGCCGCGGTGTTGATGCTGACCTTGTCAGCCCCGGCCCGCAGCAGCGTGTCGACGTCGTCGGTGGCGCGGATGCCGCCGCCGACGGTGAGCGGGATGAACACCTGCTCCGCGGTGCGGCGCACCACGTCGAGCATGGTGGCACGCTCCCCCGACGACGCCGTGACGTCGAGGAACGTGAGCTCGTCGGCGCCCTCGGCGTCGTAGACGCGGGCCATCTCCACCGGGTCGCCCGCGTCGCGGAGGTCGGCGAAGTTGACGCCCTTCACCACCCGGCCGGCGTCGACGTCCAGGCAGGGGATGACGCGAACGGCGACGCCCATCTCAACCGGCCGCCCGTCCCGCAGCAGCGTCGACCGCGCGCACCGCGGCCAGCGCCTCGGGAAGCGTGAAACGCCCGGCGTAGAGCGCCTTGCCGACGATCGACCCCTCGATGTTGACGCCGGTGGCGGCCACCTCGGCCAGCGCGACCAGGTCGGAGACCTCGGCGATCCCGCCGGAGGCGATGACCGGGGCCTTCGTGGCGGCCGCGACGTCGCGCAGCAGGTCGATGTTGGGCCCGCGCAGCGTGCCGTCCTTGCTCACGTCGGTGACGACGTAGCGGGAGCAGCCGTCGCGGTCGAGCCGCTCCAGCACCTCCCAGAGGTCACCGCCGTCGGTGGTCCAGCCGCGGGCGGCGAGCCGGTGGCCTGCAGCGGTGATCCGGACGTCGAGGCCGACCGCGATCCGGTCGCCGTGGGCCGCGAGGGCGCTGGCGCACCAGTCGGGGTTCTCCAGCGCCGCGGTGCCCAGGTTCACCCGGGCACAGCCGGTGGACAGGGCGCGCTCGAGCGACGCGTCGTCGCGGATGCCGCCCGACAGCTCCACCGCCACGTCCAGCTCGCCGACGACGGCGGCCAGCAGCTCGGCGTTGGAGCCGCGGCCGAACGCGGCGTCGAGGTCGACGAGGTGGATCCACTCCGCGCCGTCGTTCTGCCACTGCAGCGCGGCATCCCGCGGGGCGCCGTAACCGGTGGCGGTGCCGGCCTCGCCCTGCACCAGCCGCACGGCCTGGCCGTCGGCGACGTCGACGGCGGGAAGCAGCGTGAAACTCACGCCAGGAAGCCTACCGGTGACGTCTCCGGCCCCGGCCCGCAATACACACGGGGCGGCGGTGGTCAGTCACCCACGAGGATCATGTCGGCGGCCTTCTCCGCGATCATGACGACGGGAGCGTTGGTGTTGCCCCGCACGATCGCCGGCATCACCGAGGCGTCGACCACCCGGAGCCGGTCGACTCCGCGCACCCGCAGCTCGGGGTCCACCACCGCCGCGTCGGCAGTGCCCATCGCGCACGTCCCGACCGGGTGGTACATCGTCTGGGTCCGCGACCGGACGAGGTCGAGCAGCACCGACCGGTCGGGCACGGCGTTCGCCGGCAGGTACGGCCCCGAGATGGACGGCGCCAACGACGGCATGCGGGCCACGTCGACCAGGGTCCGCAGCCCGGTCACCATCGCGTCCAGGTCGGACTGCTCCTCGTAGAAGGCGAAGTCGATGACCGGCTTGGCGGACGGGTCGGCCGAGCGCAGCCGCAGCCGTCCGCGGCTGGCGGGATCGACCAGGGCGACGGCGGCGGCGCAGCACGGCACGTCGGCGTAGCCGAAACCGTCGTGCCAGTACGAGGTGGCGGCGGCGAACACCTGGATGTTCGGCGCCGCGGCTCCGTCGGTGGCGAAGAACATCGCGACGTCGCCGACCACCGAGGTGAGCGGCCCCCGGCGGTCCCGCTGCCACTGCAGCGCGGCGTCCTCGGTGGCGGCGAGATCCCGGAAGTCGGTGGTACCCCGGGTGGTCCAGACCAGCGGGACGGCCGGGTGGTCCTGCAGCCCGGCGCCCACGCCGGGGGCATCGAGGACCACCGGGATGCCGTGGTCGCGCAGATCGTCGGCCGGGCCGATGCCGGAGAGCATGAGCAGCTGGGGCGAGGCGATGACCCCCGCGCAGAGCAGCACCTCCTCCTCCGCCTGGGCGACGTGGTCGATCCCGTCGGCGCGGTAGGTCACGCCCACCGCGCGCCCGTCCCGCACCTGGACGCGGTCCACCGTGCTGCCGGTGAGGACGGTCAGGTTGGGCCGATCCGTGACGGGATGCAGGTAGGCGTCGGCCACGGACCAGCGCCTGCCGTCCCGGCACGTCAGCTGGTACTTCCCGGCGCCGAGCTGCGAGGGACCGTTGAAGTCGTCGTTGGCGGGCAGGCCCCACTCGACGGCGGCGTCGATCCACGCCCGCGACAGGTCGTGGACGAAGATCTGGTCCTGCACCAGCAGCGGGCCGTCCGAGCCGTGCAGCGGCCCGGACAGCCGCGCGTTCCCCTCCGACCGGATGAAGTAGGGCAGCACGTCGCTCCAGCCCCAGCCCCGCGCGCCGAAGTGGTCGAGCCACCTGTCGTAGTCGGCGGGGTTGCCCCGGATGTACATCATGGCGTTCATCGACGAGCAGCCGCCCAGCATCCGTCCTCGTGGCACGTACACGGAACGGCCGGTGCGGGCCTGGGGAACGGACGCATAGCCCCAGTCCCGCTCACCCTTGAGCATTCCGAGGAACGCGGCCGGAATATGCACCTCGGGAACGTCGTCCGAACCGCCCGCCTCCAGCAACAACACGCGGATGGCGCTGTTCTCGGACAACCGGTTGGCCAGCACGCAACCAGCGCTGCCGGCACCGACGATCACGTAGTCGAACGATTCCATCGCCGGTCTCCACGGGTCGCCGAATTCACCAGAGCCGATCCGAACAGAACCGGAAGCACCACACCGCCGAATCCGATCACGGCCGTCACCTGGGCAAACAGCCCGAGTACCGAGACTCCTTGCGAGGAATCTAGCAACTCGCCATTTCTTTGGCCACCAGTCGGCCGCGCACCGGATCACCGACAACCGACAACCGGATCAAATCGTTCACATTCCGCGGACGAAGCCGGATCGGGAACGAGAGATCAGCCGACGACGTCGCGCAGCCAGTTGCGCAGGACGGCGGCACCCGCGTCACCCGACTTCTCCGGGTGGAACTGGGTGGCGGCCAGTGCGCCGTTCTCCACGGCGGCGACGAAGTCCTCACCGTGGTGGGCCCAGGTGACCAGGGGCGGCCGGAGCACCTCCGACTCCTCCATCTCCCAGCGCCGCACCCCGAAGGAGTGCACGAAGTAGAAGCGGGTGTCGGCGTCGAGGCCGGCGAACAGGGTGGAGCCCACGGGCGCGCGCACGGTGTTCCAGCCCATGTGCGGCAGCACGTCGGCCTTGATCCGCTCGACGGTGCCGGGCCACTGCCCGCAGCCGGTGGTGCGGTCCCCCCACTCCACGCCGAGGTCGAACAGCACCTGCATCCCCACGCAGATGCCCAGCACCGGACGCCCACCGGCGAGGCGGCGCTCGATGATCCGCGGGCCGTTGACGGCGCTCAGGCCGCTCATGCAGGCCGCGAAGGCGCCCACCCCGGGCACGACGAGGCCGTCGGCCTCCATCGCGGCGTCGGCGTCGGCCGTGACCGTGACGTCGGCACCGACCCGCTGCAGCGCGCGCTCGGCTGAGCGGAGGTTGCCCGACCCGTAGTCCAGCACGACGATCCGTGACACCCGGCCAGGATAGCGGCAACTCGATTGACCTCGACCCCGGTCGAAGTTGCACCCTCTGCGCATGACGACCGCAGCCGCCCCCGGCCTCCTCAGCGGACGGTTGCGCACGCTCACCGTCGGATCCGTCGCGCTCGTGTCGCTCGGCGCGTTCGAGGCGATCGCCGTGGCGACGGCGATGCCGACCGTCGCCGTCGCGCTCGACGGGCTCGCCGCCTACGCACTCGCGTTCGGGTTGCCGCTGGCCACGAGCGTGGTCGGAATGGTGCTCGCCGGGGTGTGGAGCGACGCGCGAGGGCCCGGCGCCGCGATGCGGGTGGGCGTCGCCGCGTTCGTGGGGGGCCTGCTCGTGGCCGGGCTGGCGCCGGCGATGCCGGTCCTCGCCGTGGGCCGGGCGGTGCAGGGACTGGGGTCGGGGCTGTTCTCGGTGGCGCTCTACGTGGTGGTCGCCCGGGCCGTCCCGCCCGGGCTGCACCCTCGGATGTTCGCCGCCTTCGCCGCCGCGTGGGTCCTGCCCGCGGTCGTCGGGCCGCCGCTGGCCGGCCTGCTGGTCGAGACCGTCGGCTGGCGCTGGGTGTTCCTGCTCGCGGCGGTGCTGGCCGTGCCCGCGGCACTGCTGGTGGAGCCGGCCCTGCGTGGGCTGGCCGGCCAGGCGGGCGCGGGTGGCCACCGGTGGCGGCGCGTCGGCTGGGCGGTCGTCGCGGCGATCGGAGCGGGAGCGCTCTACCAGGCCGGTCAGCTCGACGGGACGCTCGCCGTGGTGCTCGGCGCCGGAGCGGTGGTCGCGGTCGCCGTGGCGGCCCCCGCGCTGTTGCCGGCCGGGGCGCTGCTCGCCCGCCGCGGGCTGCCCGCGGTGATCGCGGTGCGCGGCCTGCTCTCGGCCGCGTTCCTGGCCGAGGAGGCGTTCCTCCCGCTGCTGCTCTCCCGCGAGCGGGGCCTGTCGCCCACCGTGTCCGGTCTGGTCCTGACCGCGGCCGCCGTGACGTGGTCGGCCGGTTCCTGGTTCCAGGGCCGCCACCGCGCGCCGTCGCGCACCACGCTGTTGCGGTGCGGCACGGCTCTCGTGGGGGTCGGTGTCCTCACCGCCGGGGCGACCGTGCTGCCCGCCGTGCCGGTGGCCGTCGGGGTCCTCGGATGGGCCGCTGCGGGGCTCGGCATGGGGCTCGCCTACCCGACGCTGTCGGTGCTGACGCTCGAGCTGTCCGCTCCCGGGGAGCAGGGCGCCAACAGCTCGGCGCTGCAGATCGCCGACGCCCTGTTCGCCGCGGTCGTCCTCGCGCTGACCGGAGCGTTGTTCGCCGCGCTCGTCGGCTCCGGCGCCGTGGCCTTCGCCGCCGGCACCGCGGTGGCCGCGGTGCCGGCGCTGGCCGCGGTGCTCGCGGCCCGCCGGGCAGGCATGGCGCCCGCCTGAGCCGGCCGCCGGGACGAGATCAGAGCGTGCGGGTCAGAGCGTGCCCTTCGTGGACGCGATCCCGGTGAGCCGCGCGTCCGGTTCCACTGCGGCCCGCAGTGCCCGGGCGACCGCCTTGAACTCGGCCTCCGTGATGTGGTGCGGGTCGCGGCCATCGAGCACCCGGATGTGCAGGGCGAGATGGCCGTGGAAGGCCAGCGACTCGAAGACGTGCCGGTTGAGCACCGTCGGGTAGTGACCGCCCACGACGAAGCCCTGCATCACGTCGGGCTCGCCGGTGTGCACGGTGTACGGGCGGCCCGACACGTCGACCACGGCCTGCGCGAGCGCCTCGTCCATCGGGATCCAGGCGTCGCCGAAGCGGCGGATGCCCTTCTTGTCACCCAGCGCCTGCCGGATCGCCTGCCCGAGCACGATCGCGACGTCCTCCACCGTGTGGTGGGCGTCCAGCTCCACGTCCCCCTGGGCGTGGACCGTGAGGTCGAACGCCCCGTGCTTGCCCAGCGCGTCGAGCATGTGGTCGAAGAACGGGACTCCGGTCGCGATATCGGTGGTGCCGGTGCCGTCGAGGTTGATCTCGACGAGGACCTTCGACTCCTTGGTGACCCGCTCCACGCGGCCGATCCTGCTGGTCATGTCCGCAACTCCTGCTCCACCACGTCCGCTGCGATCTGCAGGAACGCGTCGTTCTCCTCGGGCGTGCCGATCGTGACACGCAACCGCTCGCGGATACCGACGTCGCGGATGAGGACTCCGCGGTCGAGGAAGGCCCGCCAGGCGCGCGGGGCGTCGGCGAACCGGCCGAACAGGACGAAGTTGGCGTCGCTCGGCACGACGTCGAAGCCGGTGGCGGCGAGGTCGGCCACCACGCGGTCGCGCTCGGCGCGCAGGAGCGCCACCGTGGCGAGCGTGGCGTCGGCGTGCCGCAGCGACGCCCGCGCCGCGGCCTGCGTGAGCGACGAGAGGTGGTAGGGCAGCCGCACCAGCTGCAACGCGTCGACGACGGCGGGAGCGGCCGCCAGGTAGCCCAGCCGGCCGCCGGCGAACGCGAACGCCTTGCTCATCGTGCGCGAGACGATCAGCTTGTGGCCGTGCGTGGCCAGCAGCGTGATCGCGCTGGGGCGGTCGGAGAACTCCGCGTAGGCCTCGTCGACCACCACCATCCCCGGGGCGGCGTCGATCAGGGCGGCCAGCTCGGCCGGCTCCAGCGACTGGCCGGTGGGGTTGTTCGGGCTGGTGAGGAACGTCAGGTCGGGGGCGTACTCGCGCAGTGCCGCCGCCGCGGCCCGGATGTCGACGGAGAAGTCGTCGCGGCGCGGGGCGGGCAGCCACTCGGTGCGCGTGCCCGCGGCGATGATCGGGTGCATCGAGTACGAGGGTTCGAAGCCCACGGCCGTGCGCCCCGGCCCGCCGAACGCCTGCATGATCTGCTGCAGGATCTCGTTGGAGCCGTTGGCGGCCCAGACGTTGGTGGCACCGAGCGTGACGCCGGTGGCGCTGGTCAGGTAGGCGGCGAGATCGGTGCGCAGCGCGAGGGCGTCCCGGTCGGGGTAGCGGTGCAGCTCGGCCGCGACGATGTGGGCGGCCTCGGTGACGTCGGTGACCAGCTCGGGCGGCGGCGGGTACGGGTTCTCGTTGGTGTTGAGCCGCACGGCCACGTCGAGCTGCGGTGCGCCGTAGGGGCTGCGGCCGCGCAGGTCTTCACGCAGCGGCAGGTCGTCGAGGGAGACCTCGGCGCCCACCGCGGGGAGGAGCGCGGTCACGGGGCGAACCTCGCCGTGACGGCCTGACCGTGCGCGGGCAGGTCCTCGGCGGTGGCGAGCGTGACCACCTGGTCGGCCACGTCGCGCAGCGCGTCCTCGGTGTACTCGACGATGTGCACGCCGCGCAGGAACGTCTGCACCGACAGGCCCGCGGAGTGGCGGGCGCAGCCGCCGGTGGGCAGCACGTGGTTGGAGCCCGCGCAGTAGTCGCCGAGCGACACCGGGGCGTAGGGGCCGACGAAGATCGCGCCCGCGTTGCGGACCTGGAGCGCGACGGAGCGCGCGTCCTCGGTCTGGATCTCCAGGTGCTCGGCGGCGTAGGCGTCGACGACCGTGATGCCGTTGGCGAGGCCGTCGACCAGGACGGCTCCGGACTGCGGGCCGGTGAGCGCGGTGCGGATCCGCTCGGTGTGCTTGGTCTGGGGCACCTGCCGCCCCAGCTCGGCGTCGACGGCGTCGGCGAGAGCGGGCGAGGTGGTGACCAGCACCGACGCCGCGTTCGGGTCGTGCTCGGCCTGGCTGATCAGGTCGGCGGCCACGTGCACCGGGTCGGCCGTGTGGTCGGCGAGGACGGCGATCTCGGTGGGGCCGGCCTCGGCGTCGATCCCGATGAAGCCGCGCAGCAGCCGCTTGGCGGCGGTGACGTAGACGTTGCCCGGCCCGGTGACCATGTCGACGGGCGCGAGCTCGGCGCCGTCGGTGTCGGTGCCGCCGTAGGCCAGCAGCGCCACGGCCTGCGCCCCGCCGACCGCCCACACCTCCTCGACGCCGAGCAGCGCGGCCGCGGCGAGGATGGTGGGGTGCGGCAGCCCGCCGTGCTCGGCCTGCGGCGGCGATGCCACCACCAGCGACTCGACGCCGGCGGCCTGCGCCGGAACCACGTTCATGACCACGCTCGACGGGTAGACGGCGAGGCCGCCGGGCGCGTACAGACCGACCCGGCGCACCGGCACGAACCGCTCGGTGACGGTGCCCCCGGGCACCACGCCGGTGACGATGTCGGCGCGGCGCTGCTCGTCGTGCACCTTCCGGGCCCGCTCGATCGAGGTCTCCAGCGCGGTGCGCACCGACGGGTCGAGCGCGGCCAGCGCCCCGTTGAGCGTCTGCACCGGCACCCGGACCCCGGACGGGCGCACCTTCTCGAACTGCTCGGCGAACTCCAGCGCGGCCTCGACCCCGCGCTCGCGCACCGCGTCGACGATCGGGCGCACCTGGTGCAGCACCGCGTCCACGTCGACGTCGGCACGCGGCAGGAGGCCGCGCAGGTCGGCGGTGCGGGGCAGGGGGGCGGCACGCAGGTCGAGTCGGCGGAGCATGGTGCCAGAGTACGGGGGCGGCTTCGTCACCGGGCCGGGGAGGCGGACCCGCCGCCGGGCGTACTCTCACCGCGCGTGACGATCTTGTCCGGTGCCTCGTGAGCCGCTTCCTGTTCCTGCCGATGCCCGGCCACGGCCACGTGAACCCCACCCTCGCGGTGGCGACGGAGCTGGTGGCCCGCGGACACCAGGTCACCTACCTGCTGCCCGACCAGTTCCGGGACACCGTGGCGGCCACCGGGGCCGAGCTGGTCGAGTACCCCGCCCCGCCCTTCCAGCCGCCGAAGCCGGGCGAGGCCGTCGAGGGCCATCTGGCCGCACTGATGCAACAGCTCACGGCCACCGCGGAACAGGTGGCTCCCCTGCTCCTCGACCTGTACGACCGGCAGCGCCCCGACCTCGTCGTGGGCGAGAACTTCTCGATCTGGGGCACGCTGCTCGTCGCGGCACGGTCGGCCAGGGCGGTGCAGCTGTCGGCGTCCTACCCGCCCGGACCGCAGTCCCCGGTCACCCGGCGCTTCCCCGCCGCGGGGAACGCCGGGCCGCCACCGGTCGACACCACCCGGCTGGCCGCGGCCGCCGACCGCTACGGCGTCCGGGTGGCAGACCCCGCCTCCCTGATCTGGGGGCACACGCTCCCGACCGTGGTCTTCATGCCCGCCGAGTTCCACCCGTTCCACGAAGCGCTCGGCGACACCGTGCACTTCGTCGGCCCGGCGCTGGGCCGTCCCGAGCCCGCCGACGGGTTCGACCTGTCGGCGTGGAAGACCACGCCGGGGGTCTACGTGTCGCTGGGCACCGCGTTCAACGAGCGCAAGGAGTTCTTCCGGGCCTGCCTGGAGGCGTTCGCGCACAGCGACCGCCCGGTGCTGGTCAACCACGGGAGGCGGCTCGGCGCGGCCGACTTCCCCGCCGTCCCGGACAACAACATCGTGCTCGCATCCCACGTGCCCCAGCTGCGGGTGCTGGAACACGCCGCCGCGTTCGTCACCCACGGCGGGATGGGCAGCACGATGGAGGCGATCTTCCACGGAGTGCCCATGGTGGTGGTCCCGCAGATGGTGGAGCAGGAGGCCACCGCCGACCGGGTGGCCGAGCTGGGCCTCGGCGTCCAACTCGATCCCGCGGACGCCACCCCCGGCGCGCTGGCCAAGGCCGTCGACACCGTCGTCTCCGACCCGGCCTACCGCGCGGCCTGCGCCCGGATGGGCGCGCTGGCCAGGGCGGCGGGTGGCGCCCCCGCCGCCGCGGACGTGCTCGAGGCCGCGGCGACCTGACCCCGGCCCCCCTGCGCCGCACACCCCGCGAGTCGCCCGTTCCCGACCCGCGAGTCGCCCGTTCCCGACCCGCGAGTCGCCCGTTCCCGACCCGCGAGTCGCCCGTTCCCGACCCGCGAGTCGCCCGTTTCGAGCCCGCGAGTCGCCCGTTTCGGGCGCGCGAGTCGCCCCGGTGCAGCCCGGCGTCAGGGCCGCAGGTCGAGCCCGATGTCCAGCGCCGTGACCGAGTGGGTCAGCGCCCCGACGGCGATGTAGTCCACCCCGGTCTCGGCGTACTCCCGCGCGTTCGCGAGCACCAGCCCCCCGGACGACTCCAGCCGCGTCGGCAGGTCACCCCGGCGCCGCACCGCCTCCCGCGTGAGCTCCACGGAGAAGTTGTCCAGCAGCACCAGCTCCGCGCCGAGCGCGAGCACCTCGTCGAGCTGTTCCAGGGTGTCGACCTCCACCTCGCACGGCAGGTCGGGAGCGTGCTCACGGGCCGCAGCCAGCGCCGCGCCGACCGAACCGGCGGCGGCGACGTGGTTGTCCTTGATCAGCACCGCGTCACCGAGGCCGAGGCGGTGGTTCACCCCGCCGCCGCAGCGCACCGCGTACTTCTCCAGCAGCCGCAGCCCCGGCATCGTCTTGCGGGTGTCGCGGATGCGGGCGTTCGTGCCCGCCACGGCGTCCACCCAGGCCGCCGTCGCGGTGGCCACGCCCGAGAGGTGGCACAGCAGGTTCAGTGCCGTGCGCTCCGCGGTGAGCATCCCGCGCACCGGCGCCCGGACAGTGAGGGCGACGTCGCCCGCATCGAGGCGGTCACCGTCGGCTCTCGCGTCGAGCACCTCGACGGCGCCGGGTGAAGCCAGGACCGTGTCGAGGACCGCGAGCACGGCCGGAATCCCGGCCAGCACCCCCGGCCGGCGTGCGGTGAAGGCGGCGACGGCCACGGCGTCGGCCGGGACCGTGGCCGCCGTGGTCGCGTCCGGGCCGTAGCGCAGGTCCTCCTCCAGCGCGATCCCGACGACGCGACGCAGGTCGTCCCGGTCGGGTGCCTCGATCGTCACGGTCATGCCGCCACCGCCGTCTCCTCCTGCACGGTCGGTCGACCCGACCGGTCGAGCCCGACCACCAGGCTCGTCCGCTGCCACACGTCGTCGCGCTCCGGGAAGTCGGTGCGCACGTGGCAGCCGCGGCTCTCGGTGCGGTGCCCGGCGGCCGCGAGCACGGCCTGCGCAAGCAGGGTCAGCGCGGCGTCCTCCACCCCGGCCCGGTCCACGGGCACCCCGAGCGCCGTGGCCGCCTCCACGGCGTCCGACGCGGCGGCGAGCCCTGCGGCGTCACGCCCGATCCCCGCCGCACCGGTCATCGCTCGCTGCACCACCGGACGCGGCGCGAACGCCACCGCGGGGGACGGCACCGGCAGCGCGGCATTCGCGGCGCGCGGGACCGGGCGGTCGGCGGCGACGGCGCGGGCGGCGCGCGCACCGAGCACGAGCCCCTCGAGCAGGCTGTTGGACGCCAGCCGGTTGGCTCCGTGCAGGCCGGTGCGGGCCACCTCGCCCGCGGCGTACAGCCCCGGGACGGTGGTCCGCCCGTCGAGATCGGTGACCACCCCGCCGCACGCGTAGTGCGCGGCCGGCGTCACCGGGATCGGTTCCCGCACCGGATCGACCCCCACGGCCAGGCAGGCGGCGTGGACGGTCGGGAAGCGCCGGGCGAAGTGCGGGATCGCCGTGGCGTCGAGATGGACGCAGTCGGCACCGGTCTCGGCGAGCGTGCGGGTGATCGCCGCGGCCACCACATCGCGCGGGGCCAGATCGGCGAGCGGATGCACCGCCGTCATGAAGCGCCGCCCCGCCCGGTCGAGCAGCACCGCACCCTCCCCGCGTACGGCTTCGGTCACCAGCGGGAGCCTGCCGACGGCGGGAGCTCTCCTGATGCTCGACGTCAGCTGCAGCCCCTGGGTCCTGATGCTCGGCCCCGCCTGCACCCCCGGCGTGTAGAGCGCGGTGGGGTGGAACTGCACGAACTCCAGGTCCGCCGCGGTCGCTCCGGCCCGCAGCGCGAGCGCGACGCCGTCCCCGGTGGCCGTCCCCGGGTTGGTGCTGCTCGCGTAGAGCTGCCCGTACCCCCCCGTGGCCAGCAGCACGGCGGGCGCCTGCAGCAGCCCGGGCCGACCGGCGTCGTCCAGCACGGAGAGGCCCGCGACCGAGCCGCACTCGTCGAGCAGGACGTCCACCGCGACGTGCGCGGTGAGCAGCGGCAGCCGCCGGTCGGAGACCGCGGTCACCAGTGCCCGCTCGATCTCCGCACCCGTCGCGTCGCCGCCGGCGTGCACCACGCGGAAGGCAGAGTGGCCGCCCTCCCGGGCGCGGGCGAGCCTGCCGTCGCCGCCCGGGTCGAAGACGGCGCCCCTCGCCCGCAGCCGCGCGACGGCGCCCGGGCCGTCCGCGATGATCTCCCGCACCGCCGGGGCGTCGGACAGGCCGGCGCCCGCGACGAGGGTGTCGGTGACGTGGGCGTCGACGGTGTCGCCGGGCACGTCACCGACCACCACGGCGACCCCGCCCTGCGCCCACCGGGTGGACCCGGCGTCGGCGGCGTCCTTCGTCACGACGACGACGCGCAGCCCGAGCTCGGTGGCGTCCAGCGCCGCGGTGAGGCCGGCGACGCCGGACCCGACGACGACGAGGTCGGCGGTGGCCTCCCAGAGCGCCGCGCTCACTCCGCGCCCCCCGGCTGGCCGATCGCGATCATCCGCTGGACGGCGGCCCGGCCGCGGGCGGCCAGATCGGGGTCGACGTGCACCTCGTCGGTGCCCTCACGCAGGGACCGGAGCAGCTTCTCCGGGGTGATCATCTTCATGTAGCGGCAGGAGGCGCGCTCGTTGACGGCGCGGAAGTCGATCTCGGGCGCCGCCTTGCGCAGCTGGTGGAGCATGCCGACCTCGGTGGCCACGAGCACGCTGGCGGCGGTGCTCGCGCGGGCCGCGTCGAGCATGCCGCCGGTGGAGAGGATCTTGACCCGGTCCTCGGGCACCGCGCCGGCACCGGCGAGGTAGAGCGCCGAGGTGGCACAGCCGCACTCGGGATGGACGAACAGCTCGGCGTCGGGGTGCGCCTCGACCTGGGCGGTGAGCGCCGGCCCGCTGATCCCGGCGTGGACGTGGCACTCCCCCGCCCAGACGTGCATGTTCGTCCGGCCGGTGACGCGCCGGACGTGGGCTCCGAGGAACTGGTCGGGCAGGAACAGCACCTCGCGGTCCGCCGGGATCGACTCCACGACCTCCACCGCGTTGGAAGAGGTGCAGCAGACGTCGGTCTCGGCCTTCACCGCTGCGGTGGTGTTGACGTAGGAGACGACGACCGCGCCGGGATGCTCGGCCTTCCACTCCCGCAGCTGGTCGGCGGTGATCGAGTCGGCCAGCGAACACCCGGCGCGCGCGTCCGGGATCAGGACGGTCTTGTCCGGAGCCAGGATCTTGGCCGTCTCGGCCATGAAGTGGACGCCGCAGAAGACGATCGTCGAGGCGTCGGACTCGGCGGCGATCCGCGACAGCGCCAGCGAGTCGCCGGTGTGGTCGGCCACGTCCTGGATCGCCGGGAGCTGGTAGTTGTGCGCCAGCAGCACGGCATTCCGGCGGCGGGCCAGCTCGCGGACCTCGTCCGCCCACCCCGCGTCCGGTGTCGGTGCCTCGGTCGGCGAGGCGGTGACCTCGGTGAGCGTCACGGTGTCCCTCCATCTCCTGTTTTCGACTATCAGTCGCAAACAGCGGCGATGGTAGCAGCGGGTTCAGGCCGGCACACCGTTCTCGTGACCGGGAACTCACCGCACGGCAACCGGCCGTTCACGTGCCCCGACACACCGTCACGGCCCCGGCGCCTACGATCCGCGCATGACCCGCCCCACCGAGCACGAGGTGCTGGCGGCGGTACTGCAGATTCGAGCGGACTCGCTCCAGGTGCTGGCCTGGCAGCGGGCCCTGCCGCCCGACTCGGGCCGGTGGGCGCTGCCCGGCGGCCGGCTCGGGGACGACGAGGACGTCGAGCGGTCGGTCCGGCGACAGCTCGCGGAGAAGGTCGACGTCCGCGAGGTGACCCACGTCGAGCAGATATCCGTGTTCAGCCACCCCGACCGCGTGCCCGGCCCGCGCCTGATCGCGACCGCGTTCCTCGGGCTCGTGCCGTCCGACAGCGACCCCGCGGTCCCCGCCGACACCGCGTGGCACCCGCTCACCGCGCTGCCCCCGACGGCGTTCGACCACGCCGCGATCGTCGAGGCGGCCCACGACCGGCTGCGGGCGAAGCTGTCCTACACGAACCTCGGGTTCGCGCTCGCCCCGCGGGAGTTCACGATCTCCGCGCTGCGCGATCTCTACGCCGCCGCGCTCGGCCACCCCGTGTCCGCCACCAACCTGCAGCGGGTGCTCACCCGGCGCGGGCTGCTGGAGCCGACCGGCGAGGTCTCCCCACCCGGTCCGGCGGGCGGACGTCCCGCGGCGCTGTTCCGGTTCACCGACCGGACACTCCGCGTGACCGACGCCTTTGCGGTACTACGGCCGCCGAGCGAGCAACTGCGCGGCGCCGTACCGTAGTCGAGTGGCCGAGACGCTCCCGCTGTTCCCGTTGGGCACGGTGCTGATGCCCGGGGCCTCGCTGCCGCTGCACATCTTCGAGCCCCGGTACCGCCAGCTCACAGTCGATCTCGTGACCGGCGCGGTCCCCGACAAGGAGTTCGGGGTCGTGGCGGTCCGGGAAGGCTGGGCACCCGACGAGGACGGCATCGCTGGCCTGCACACCGTCGGCTGCACGGCGGAGCTGCGCGATGTCCGCCGCCTGCCCGACGGGCGGTTCGATCTCGTCACGCGCGGGGCACGGCGGTTCCGGCTGCTCGACGTGGACGAGGAGTCGAAGCCCTACCTGATGGGGTCGGTGGAGTTCCTGCCCGACACCGAGGCGCCCGTCGCCGACGGCATGACGCAGATGCTCACCGCCGCCGCCCGTGCCGCCCATCGCCGCTACTGCGACACCGCGTGGAAGACCGGCGACTGGTCCGAGCCCGATGCCGACCTGGAGCCCGACACCCTCCCCCACGTGCTCGCGGCCGACTGCCTGCTCCCCATCGGCGACCGCCAGAGCCTCCTGGAGCAGACCTCCCCCGTCGAGCGCCTACGCATGGTGCGCGCCCTGCTGGCCCGCGAGACCGGCCTGCTGAGCCAGCTCCGCGCCGTCCCCGCCCCCATCAACACCTTCGCGGTGGAGACCAGCGCCAACTGACCGCCCCACCCGCGAGCCCCGCGAGTCGCCCGCATTCCGTCCGCGAGTCGCCCGTTCCGCACCCGCGAGTCGCCCACCTCGCGCGCGCAGGTTCGTGATCCCGGTCAGCGCCAGCCGAAGCGCGTGCGCAGCTCCGCCGCGACGGTCTCGAAGCGACGGCGGTCCAGGATGGCGCCCTCCCGGCGGATGTCGTGCTCGCCGATCTCGAGGACCCGGTCGAGCCGGACGAACGACTCCCGGCCCTCGCGGTCCCACGAGCCGGATCCGATGGAGATCCAGTCCCAGTCACCGGCACGGTCGGCCTGGCTCGACAACATCAGGCCGACGAGCTCACCACCCTGGCGGCCGACGACCAGGAGCGGCCGGTCCTTGCCCCGCCCGTCGTCCTCCTCGAACGGGACCCAGGCCCACACGATCTCGCCGGGGTCGGCGGTGCCGTCGGGGTCGGGCGAGTAGATGATCGTGCGCGCCCGATCCAGGGAGGATGCGCTGCGGGCCGGCACTCTCGGCGGAGGGGGCGGCTCCTGCCTGCCGGGTGACAACAGGTCGATACCGATCTTCGTGGCCTGCCGCAGGGCACCTCTCCAGTTCGCCATGGCGACAGCATGGACGACAACGCGTCCGGTGTCCGTAGGGTCTCGTCATGATCAACCGAATTCGGTACCGCATCGTGGCCTGGCTACGTCCACAGGCCGCCCGAAACCGCCGAAATCCCCCGCAAGGCTCACCTGGTCCTGACGTCGAGCGCGTCAGATCGGTCCACCGGGCATCGGCGGAGTCAGGCGCGGAGAGGGTCGGCGCTGCGGCGCTCGCCGTGGCGGCTGCAGCGCGCGGTCCAGCCGATGGGCGTCACCTGCACCACCATGCGGCGGGCGCAGTCGGGGCAGAACCGCGGTGGCTCGAGCTTACGGCGGCCCGCGCAGCGCGGGTGGTCGCCCTCGTCGGACGGCTCGCCGCACTGGTCGCAGAACACCAAGGCCGTCACAGCGTCTCGTTCAGGGCCTTGATCGGCATCTGGAGCTCGCCGAGCAGGTCGATGTCGGACTCGGCAGGGCGTCCGAGCGTGGTCAGGTAGTTGCCGACGATCACCGCGTTGATCCCGCCGAGCAGCCCCTTGCGCGCGCCGAGGTCGCCGAGGGTGATCTCCCGGCCCCCGGCGAACCGGAGCACCGTGCGCGGCAACGCCAGCCGGAACGCCGCGACCGTACGCAGGGCGTCCGGGCCGGCCATCGGCTCGAGATCGCCGAACGGGGTGCCGGGACGCGGGTTGAGGAAGTTGAGCGGTACCTCGTCGGGGGTCAGCGTCGCGAGCTGCGCCGAGAACTCGGCACGCTGCTCCAGGCTCTCCCCCATCCCGAGGATCCCGCCGCAGCACACCTCCATGCCGGCCTCGCGCACGAGTCGTAGCGTCTCCCAGCGCTCCTCCCACGTGTGCGTGGTGACCACGTTCGTGAAGTGCGAGCGCGCGGTCTCGAGGTTGTGGTTGTAGCGGTGGACGCCCATCGCGGCGAGCTCGTCGACCTGCTCGGGGGTGAGCATCCCCAGCGAGCAGGCGATGTTGATGTCGATCTCGTCCTTGATCGCCGCGATACCCGCCGCGACCTGCGCCATCAGCCGGGCGTCCGGACCGCGGACGGCCGCGACGATGCAGAACTCCGTGGCACCCGTCTTGGCGGTCTGCTTGGCCGCCTCGACGAGCGACGGGACGTCGAGCCACGCCGAGCGCACCGGTGAGTCGAACAGTCCCGACTGGGAGCAGAAGTGGCAGTCCTCGGGGCAGCCGCCCGTCTTGAGCGAGATGATCCCCTCGACCTCCACCTCCGGGCCGCACCACCGCATCCGCACCTGGTGGGCGAGTTCGAGGAGGTCGTCGAGCGCGTCGTCGGGCAGCCGCAGCACGTCGAGGACCTGCGCCTCGGACAGGCCGATGCCCTCCTCCAGCACCTGCGTGCGCGCGGTGGCCAGGATGCCGGTCTCGGTCGTCGTCACGGGTGTGCAGTCTGCCATTCGCCACCCAGCGCCGCGCCCAGCCCGTGGCGGGCGGCGACCGCGAACTCCTCGGCCGGTAGCGCGCCCGCCCCGTCGGGCATCGCGCCGAGGAGCGGCACCCCGGTGACGGCGGGGAGATCGACCAGGTTGCAGACGGCGGCCAGGTCGGGGTCGGCGGGCCAGGCCCCGACCACCACCCCCGGGCAGGTCAGGCCGCGGGCCCGCAGCGCCTCTACGGTGAGCGCGGTGTGGTTGAGCGTGCCGAGACCGGCAGTGGCCACCACCAGCACCGGGACGTCGAGCGCGGCGGCGGTGTCGGCGAGCGTGCCGCCGTCGTCGTCGAACCTGACCAGCAGCCCGCCCGCACCCTCCACGAGCACGAGATCGTGACCGGCGGCCAGCTCCCGCGCCGCCTCGGCAGCCTCCTTCGGCGTGACGGGCGCAGCGCCGGCCCGGCGGGCGGCCGTGGCGGGCGCGAGGGGGTCGGGATAGCGCGCCAGCTCGCGGGGCGTGATGCCGGGGACGAGCCGGGCCACGTCGGCGAGGTCCCCCGGCTCGTCGGGCCCGACGCCGGTCTGGGCCGGCTTCAGCACGGCCACCCGCTCCCTGCGCGCGCGGGCGAGCGCGGCCACCGCCGCGGTGACGACGGTCTTGCCGACCCCGGTTCCCGTCCCACTGACGACGAGGACCCGTCCGCCGGTCATCGGGCCGCCGCCGGGGCCAGCACCTCGGCCAGGACGGCGCGGACCAGCGCGGTGTCCTCCGCGGTGAGGGTCGCCCTGGCCGTCAACCGCAACCGGCTCGTCCCCTCCGGCACCGACGGCGGGCGGAAGCAGCCGACCCGCACCCCGCGGGCGGCGCAGGCGCGCGCGGCGCCGACTGCCCGCTCCGGGTCTCCGAGCACCACCGACACCACCGCCGACGGGGGTGCGGGCACCCCTGCTGCCGCGGCCAGCTCCGCTGCGGCCCGCAGCACGGCGAGCGGCCGGTCCGGTTCGGCCCGCAGCACCTTTACCGCCGCCAGCGCGGCACCGACGGACGCGGGCGCGAGGCCGGTGTCGAAGATGAACGAGCGGGCCGTATCCACCAGGTGCTCGGTGACCGCGGCCGGCCCGAGCACAGCGCCACCCTGGCTGCCCAGCGCCTTCGACAGCGTCACGGTGACGACCACGTCGTCCGCTCCGGCCAGGCCGACGGCGGTGAGCAGCCCCCGGCCGCCGGGACCGACCACGCCGAGTCCGTGTGCCTCGTCCACCACGAGCAGGGCGCCCCGTTCCCGGCAGACGGCATGCAGCTCCCGGACCGGGGCGAGCCCGCCGTCGACGCTGTTGACGCTCTCGGTGACGACGAGCGCCCGCGGCTCGGTCCGGGCCGCGAGCACCGCGTCGACGGCGGCGGGATCGTCGCGCGGGACGACCGCGATGCGGGCGCGCGACAGCCGGCAGGCGTCCACGAGCGAGGCGTGGTTCGCGGCGTCGGAGACGATCAGCGCTCCCGGACCCGACAGCGCCGTCAGCACCCCGAGGTTCGCGGCGTAGCCGGAGGAGAACACGAGGCAGGACTGGGCCCCGCAGAAGTCCGCGAGCTCGCGCTCCAGCTCGGCGTGCAGCGCCGTGGTGCCGGTGACCAGACGGGACCCGGTCGAGCCCGCCCCCCACGTCCGTACCGCGCTGACGGCCCCCTCGACCACCCGCGGGTCGCCGGTGAGCCCGAGGTAGTCGTTGCCGGCGAGGTCGAGCAGGCCGTCGGCGACGCCACGCGGGCGCAGTTCCCGGCGGAGCCCGGCCTCCCGCCGGCCGGCGGCGTGCGGATCGAGCCAGGCC
>NZ_JAAXKY010000144.1 GCF_012911925.1 Pseudonocardia xinjiangensis
CACCCCGACCCCGGTGACCGGCGACGAACCCCCACCCTTCTAGGCGGGCGAGCACCATGACACCGACCACCGGCCGGAACGGCGCGCCGGAGACCCGGTCGCGGCCGTCACCCGCCGGGCCGCCAGACCCGTTCCTCCGTGACGACGGCCGTCACCAGGTCGGCGGGCGTCACGTCGAACGCCGGGTTCCAGGCCGCGCTGCCTTCCGGAGCCACCTTCGCCCCGCCCACGACGAGCACCTCCTCGGCCGCGCGCTCCTCGATCTCGATGGCGGCGCCGTCGGCGGTGTCCGGGTCGAGCGTCGACTCCGGTGCCGCCACGACGAACGGGATGCCGGCTCGGGCGGCGGCCAGCGCCAGGGGGTACGTACCGATCTTGTTGGCGACGTCGCCGTTGGCGGCCACCCGGTCCGCGCCGACGACGACGGCGTCCACGAGCCCTCGGGCGATGATCGAGGCGCCGGCACCGTCGACGACCAGGCGGAACGGCACGCCCATCTCGGCCAGCTCCACCGCGGTGATGCGGGAGCCCTGCAGCAGCGGGCGCGTCTCGTCGGCGACGACATGGGCGACCCGGCCCGCCTCGTGCAGCGACCGCACCACGCCCAGCGCGGTGCCCCACTCGACGCAGGCCAGCGCCCCGGCGTTGCAGTGCGTGTGCAGCCGGAGCGGGGCGGGCCCGCACAGTTCGGCGAGCAGTGCGGCACCCCTCGCCCCGATCGCCCGGCAGGCGGCCACGTCCTCCTCGAGCACGTCGAGCGCCGCGGCGAGCACCGCCTCCGGGCCGTCGCCCGCTGCCGCCATGGCGCGGCGCACGCCGACCGCGAGGTTCGCCGCGGTGGGCCGGGCGGCGGCGAGCCGGGCCGCGACGGCGGCCAGCTCGGCGCCGGCGACGGACCGGGCTGCGAGCGCCACCCCGAGAGCACCGGCCGCACCGAGCGCCGGGGCACCCCGCACGACGAGCCGCCGGATCGCGTCGACGAGCCCGTCCGCGGTGTCGATCTCGACCACGCGCAGCTCCGGCAGCGCCGTCTGGTCCACCAGCACAATCCGGCCGTCCACCCAGTCGATCGTCCGTGGCAACACCTGACGAGCGTAAGACTCCCGGGCCCGTGATGGGTGGCCCAGCAGCACCCGGCTCCGCCGCAGGAGCCGGGAACCCAGGGTGATCGGGTTATGGTCGGGGGTGCCCTGGTCCGATGCCGACTTCCCTGCCGATCCGTACCCCGGCGCCGTCCCGCCGTCTTCGTTCGTGCATATCGACGAGATGTCGCACCCCCTGCGCCCCGATCCGCGGGCGGGCTGGGTCCTCGGCGGGGACACACCGCTGGACGCCTGGCTCGCCGACCAGGGCACCGCGCCCGCCGCGGAACGCATCCCCGTGCTCACCTACGGCTCCAACCGTTGCCCCAGCAAGATCACCTGGCTGCGCCGTGAGCTGGGACTGGGCCCCGAGCCCGTCGTGGTGCTGCGGGCCAGCACCCGGGACGTCGCCGCCGTCTGGGCCTCCGGGCTACGGCACCGGGACGGCCAGCGCCCTGCCGTGCTGACCGCCTCCCCCGGCACGGTCGAGGACCATGCCTTGTGGCTGGCCACGCCCGAGCAGATCGCGGTACTGGACCGCTGCGAAGGGCGCGACGACCGCTTCCGCCTGGCCCGGCTGCACACCGGCCAGGTCCGGCTCGAGGATCAGACCCTGGTCGACTCCCCGTGGTGCTACCTCGGCCTGGCCGCCACCCGGCGCCCGCTGCTCGTCGACGGCGCACCGGTGCGCTGCGCGGACCTGCCCCAGCATGCGGCCGTCGAGCTGACCGGAGACCCGGCCCCCGGCGACGGTCTCGACGCCGACACGGTCCACGGTGACCCGCATCCGGACGAGTGGCCCGGCGCGCTGTTCACCTACGGGCTGCTGCAGCCGGGAGACATCTCGTGGCACCGCGTCGCCCCGCACCTCGGCGGCAATCCGCAGCGCGGCACCGTGGACGGCACCGTGCTCGACACCGGCCGCGGGTTCCCGGCGTTGCTCCCGGGCACCGGCGGCCGCGCTCCCGGCTGGTTGGTTCCGCTGCGCGACCCGGCGGCCGTCCTCCCCGCGCTCGACGAGTACGAGGGCCCCGAGTACCGCCGCGTCCGGATGGCTGCGACACCCGGGCAGCAGTCCTGCTGGGTGTACGCGTGGTCGGCCCCGTCGGACGGCATGCCCCGGCTCGACGCCGGCTGGCCCCCGCCGAGCTGATCTCTCCCCTTTCGCCCGTCCTGCGACGACCATCCGTCCGAACTAACGTCGAGCGGCATGTGCCGACTGGCGAGTGATCGAGCATGACCGTCGAGGGGCAGTCGACGACTGTGACCCAGCCGGACGAGCGGACGGTGCGCCGGGCCGTCGCGGGCGCCGCCATGGGCAACGCCGTCGAATGGTTCGACTACGCCATCTACAGCTATCTCGTCACGAGCATCGGGCTCAACTTCTTCCCGGACGCGGACCCCACCGCACAGACCCTGCTGGTCTTCGCCGGCATCGCGATCCCGTTCGTGCTGCGGCCATTCGGTGGGGTGCTGCTCGGGCCGCTGGGTGACAAGTTCGGCCGCCGCCGGGTGCTGGCCCTCACGATCATCATGATGTCGGGCGCCACGTTCTGCATCGGCCTCATCCCGAGCTACGCCACGATCGGCATCGCCGCGCCCATCCTGCTGCTGGTCGCCCGGCTCGTGCAGGGCTTCTCCACCGGCGGCGAGTACGGCGGTGCGGCCACGTTCATCGCCGAGTACGCACCCGACCGCAGACGTGGGTTCTACGGCAGCTTCCTCGAGTTCGGCACGCTCACCGGTTACGTGCTGGGCGCGGGCCTCGCCACGGCCGTCCAGCTCGGGCTGTCCCCCGAGGCGCTGAGCTCATGGGGCTGGCGCATCCCGTTCCTGATCGCCGGGCCGCTCGGCGCCATCGGGTTCTACCTGCGGTACCGGCTCGAGGACACCCCGGCGTTCCGCAGCGCCGCCGAGGCGGGCGAGACCAGCCAGGCCCCGTTCCGCGAGGTCGTCCGCGCCGTCTGGCCCCAGATCCTCAACCTGATCGGCTTCGTGATCCTGCTGAACGTCGCCGTCTACACGCTGCTGACGTACATGCCCACGTACCTGACGCAGGTGTTGCAGATCAGCGACACCGAGTCGCTGCTGGTCATCATCGCTGTGATGCTGGGGATGATGGTCGTGATCGCGCCGGTCGGCGCGCTGTCGGACCGGATCGGGCGCAAGCCGGTACTGCTCGCCTCGGCCATCGGGTTCCTGCTGCTCAGCTACCCCGCGATCGCGCTGATCGAGATGCGTGACCCGCTGCCGGTGACGCTCGGCATGGTGATCCTGGCCCTGCTGCTGGTGCTGATGCTGGGCACGATCGGCTCGGCGCTGCCGGCGATGTTCCCCACCCGCAACCGCTACGGGGGCTTCTCCATCGGTTACTCGACGTCCACGGCGGCGTTCGGTGGCACCGCTCCGCTCGTCATCACCGCACTGATCGCGGGGACCGGCAACACGGCGATCCCCGCCTTCTACCTGATGGGCGCGGCGGCGGTCGCGATCGTCCCGATCCTGTTGATGCCCGAGACGGCGCGGATCTCGATCGCCCACCCGACGAGGATTCCGGGCACGGAGCACGGTTCCCCCTGACGCCGTGCGCAATGGCGTTGGTCACAGCGATCTGCTCGGAGCAGCCCGTTACCGTGACTCCTCATAGTCGAACAATCGCGCCCGATCGGCGTTGATTCGGCGTCGAGGTCCTTTTCGGGGGTTCCGTTGTCCGTTGCCCATGAGCCTGCATCCGTTTTCCTGACCACTGACATGGCGGAGCGCCATCGGTTGTACGCCGAGATGAACCGCTCCGGTCCGGTGCACCGCGTGATGCTTCCCCACGGGGAGGTGGCCTGGCTCGTCACGGGCTACGAGCAGGCGCGGGCCGCGCTGGTGGAGCCGCGGCTGGCCAAGAAGGAGCCGCCGTTCGCCGAGGACCTGGACCCCGCCCTGCGCTCGGCGATCAACCGCAGCATGCTGAACGTCGACATGCCGGAGCACGGGCGGCTGCGACGGCTGGTGGCGGCCGCGTTCACCCGGCGCCGGGTGGACCGGCTGGCGCCGCGGATCCAGCAGCTGACCGACGAACTGCTGGAACCGCTGGCCGGCCGGGTCGCGGCCACCGAGGTCGACCTCATCGCCGAGTTCGCGTATCCGCTGCCGATCGCCGTCATCTGCGAGCTGCTCGGCGTGCCGGAGAACAAGCGCGAGAACTTCCGCAAGTGGTCGTGGGCCGACGTGAACGCCTCCGTCATCGGGCTGGAGGCGTATGCCGAGGCCGCCACCGCGTTCGTCGACTACCTGCACGATCTGATCGCGGCGAAGCGTGAGCAGCCCGCGGACGACCTGACCTCGGCGCTCGTCGCCGCGCGCGACGGCAGCGACCAGCTCAGCGAGGACGAGCTGACGTCGATGATGTACCTGCTGCTGGTCGCGGGGCACGAGACCACGGTCAATCTCATCGCCAACGCGGTGGACGTGCTGCTGGCACAGGACGGGGCCTGGGCGCACCTGGCGTCCGCACCGGAACGGGTACCGGCCGCCGTCGAGGAGCTCCTGCGCTTCAACGGTCCGGTGCAGACCAGCACGCTGAGGGTCGCGGTGGAGACCTTCGAGTTCGCCGGCACCACGATCGACGCGGGCGACACCGTGCTGGTGGGTCTGCTGGCCGCCAACCGCGATCCGGGGCGCCCCGGCGCGCAGGTCCTCGATCTGTCGCGCTCGCCCAACCAGCACATCGCGTTCGGCCACGGCATCCACCTCTGTCTGGGGGCTCCCCTGGCCCGGCTGGAGGGGCAGATCGCACTGACCAGCCTGCTCGCCCGCTTCCCGGATCTGCGGCCGGCCGAGGACGAGATCCTCGCCGACCCGGGCCTGCTCATCAATGCGCTGCGGGCGCTGCCCGTCACCACCCGCCCTACCGATAATAATCCACCGGCGGGATGTTCGACCATTTCCAGACCTTCTGGGCAATTTGCGCAGCTCGCCGATCCATGGCGATCTCCGTACTCTCGATATTGCGCTGTCGGCGGACGGGCCGGCGACGGATTGCGAGGTTTGTTGTGACCACAGACCAGGTGCCCGCAGGTCAGGCACCCAACCCATTCCTGACGACGCACATGTCCGATCGGCACCGCGCGTACGCCGAGCTGACCCGCTCGGGTCCGGTGCACGAGGTGACGCTGCCGCACGGGTCGCCTGCGTGGTTGGTCACCGGCTACCACGAGGCGCGCGCGGCGCTGGTCGACCCACGGTTCGCCGCCGTCGAGACGCCACTGGCCCACCTGCTGGATCCAGCGCTGCGGGCAGCCACCGAGAGCTCCATGCTGAGCATGGACGGACCGGGGCACGCCCGGCTGCGCAAGCTGGTCATGGCCGCCTTCACCCGACGGCAGGTGGAGCGGCTCGCACCGCGGATCCAGCAGATCACCGACGAGCTGCTCGCTCCGCTCGCCGAGCGGGGCTCCCCCTTCGACCTGCTCGAGGAGTTCGCCTACCCGCTTCCGGTAGCCGTGATCTGCGAGCTCCTCGGAGTTCCGGAGGATCGGCGCGGGGACTTCGGGAAGTGGTCGCAGATCACCGTCAACAGCCTGGTGGTGGGGGTGGAAGCCCTCTCCGCTGCGCTCACGGAGTTCGTGAGCTATCTCCGCGAGCTCATCGCCCTCAAGCGCGCGGAACCGGGCGATGACCTCGCCACGGCGCTGATCGCGGCGCGCGACGGCGGCGACCGGCTCAGCGAGGACGAGCTGACCTCGATGATGCAGCTGCTGCTCGTCGCCGGGCACGAGACCACCGTGAACCTCGTCGCGAGCGCGGTGCACGCGCTGCTGAGCACCCCCGGCGCCTGGGACCTGCTGGGCGCGGAGCCCGAGCGGGTGCCGGCAGTCGTCGAGGAGGCGCTGCGCTTCAACGGCCCGGTGCAGACCGCCACGGAGCGCGTCGTCACGGAGGACGTCGAGATCGCCGGCACGACGATCCCGGCAGGCGCCCATGTGCGGGTGGCCCTGCTCGCGGGCAACCGGGACCCGAAGGCGTGGCCCGCCCCCGAGGAGTTCGACGTGACGCGTCCGCCTGGTCCGCACCTGGCGTTCGGCCACGGCATCCACCTCTGCGTGGGCGCGCCCCTCGCCAGGCTGGAGGGCCGCATCGCGCTGACGAGCTTGCTCAGCACGTTCCCCGGCCTGCGCCTCGCCGTGCCGCCGCAAGACGTGCCCGCCGCCCCCGGGGTGCTCATGAACGCGTTCGCGACCATGCCGGTGGTGCCCGGGCCGGCGCCGCGCTGAGCGGCAGCCCGGTGACCGGCGGGGCTCACGCCCCGGCTGCCACCGCCGGGGACGCCGACAGGGGACGGCCGATCCGGTACAGCCGCGCGGCGTTGTCCCCTAGCACCGCGCGCTTCGCCGACGTGTCGAACCGGGGGTAGCGGTGACGCAGCTCGTCGGGGAACCGGTAGGCCGCGAGCTCGCGCACCAGCCGCCCCGGACGCACCAGCGGGTACCCGCTGCCGAACAGCAGCCGGTCGGCCCCGAAGGCCCGCAGCAGCGCCCCGAAGGCGTGGGCGAAGTCCTCCGAACCGATCCACGGCAGGATCTCGGTGAGCAGGACGTACACGTTCGGCAGCTCGGCCAGCCGGCACAGCCGCTGCTCCGGCAGGCATCCCGCTCCGAGCACGAACCGGACGTCCGGTAGCGCACGGGCGAGCGCCCGGAACTGCACGGCGTCGAAGCCCGCCGGGGCCACCCGCTCCGCCTCCCTGGTGCGTGCGGGCAGCGCCGAGCCCGCCCGCACGGGTTCCGCCCAGCCCGGCACCCGGGGCGGACGGTCCCGCGCCGCCCCGGGTGGCCGCAGCGCAGTGCCGCCGTCGGCGCGCCGCCATGGTGCGGGCAGGGTCGACGGCCCCACCCCGATGTGCACGACGTCCGCCCCGGCCGCACCGCACCGGGCGAGGGTGCGGCGCAGCCACGGCTCGCCCAGCCGCAGCCGGCCCGCGGGCCGGCGCCGCTCGCACAGCGTCAGGCCGCGCAGGTCGAACCGCCGGACCCGCGGACCCAGCCCGCGCGCCCCCGGCTGCCCCCCGCCGGGGTCGAGCTCGCCGCTCAGCACGAACCGCCCCGGCATCCAGCCGGCCATCTCGGCGTGCCACTCCAGCGGGCTGAAGCCGAGCACGAACAGGTCGCCGAGCACCACGGGCTGCAGCACCGCGCGGTCGACGTGGCCGCCCTCGAAGACGTCGCGCCTCAGGCTGTGCTCGGAGACGCGCTCCACCTCGTGCGGCGGCACGCCGGCACCGTCGAGCTCCTGGTGCCTGCGCAACAGGTCCGTGGCGTAGGCCTCGCCGTCCGGGATCGCCTGGTTGTGCGGGCTCGCGTCCCACACGTGTACCTGGGCGTCGACGACGAGGATCCGTTGCCCCCCGACGGTGTACATGACGGCGCTGCTAGCCGACCGACGGCCCGAGGCCGAGGGACTGCGGTGTGCTGGAGTCCGGCGAGGGCTGCGGGATGCCCTCGTCGAGCGGCCCGAACTCGGTCATCAGCGACTTGTTCCAGGGCGTGACCTCCTCGGCCACCAGCGAGTTGGTGGTGAGGATCAGCCCGGCGACCGATGCGCCGTTCTGCAGCGCGGAGCGCACCACCCGAAGCGGGTCGATGATGCCCATCTCCACCATGTTCCCGTAGCGGCCCTCCAGCGCGTCGAACCCCTCGTCGACGGCCATGGCGGCCACCTGCTTGACCACCTCGTCCCCGTCATAGCCCGCGTTGGAGGCGATCAGGTGAACCGGCTCGGACAGTGCGCTCCGCACGATCTCGACACCGATCCGGTAGTCCCCGGCGACGTCGAGCCGGTCGAGCACGGGTTCGGCGTGCAGCAGCGCCGAGCCACCGCCCGCAACGATGCCCTCCGCGATCGCGGCCCGGGTGGCCTGCAGCGAGTCGTCGACGCGGTGGCGGACCTCCTTGGCCTCGGCGTTCGTCGGCGCCCCCACCGTGATGATCGCCGCCTTGCCCGACAGCCGGGCGATCCGCGAGGAGAAGAAGTCCTCGTCGGTGCCGATCGTGGCCCTGGCCAGCTCGGCCCGCAGCTGGGCCAGCCGCATCTCGAGGGCCTCGCGGTCCCCACCGCCCCCGATGATGGTGGTGCTGTCGCTCGTCACCCGGACCTGCCGGGCCCGGCCGAGGTGCTCGGTGGTGATCTGCTCGAGCGCGAACGACGAGCTGCGGCTGTGCACCTTGCCCCCGCACAGGGCAGCCATGTCCTCGAGCAGGTGGATGCGCTTCTCCCCGAACCCGGGCGCCTTGATCGCGACGGCCTGGAAGGTCCGGTTGACGTGGTTGTGCACGAGCATCTGCAGGGCAGTGCCCTCGACGGTCTCCGCGACGATCACCAGCGGGCGGCGCTCCGCCCGCATGATCTTGTCGAGCACCGGCATGATCGACTGCACGTCCTTGATCTTCTCGGCCGAGAAGAGGATGTACGGGTCGTCGACGACCGCCTGGAGCGTCCCCGGGTCGGTCACCATGTACGGCGTCACGTAGCCGTTGTCGAACTCGTAGTCCTCCACGAACGACACCCCGAGGCCCAGCACCGGCGTGTCCTCGACGGTGACGACGCCGTCGTCCCCCACGGTGTGCAACGCCCGTGCCACGGCACGGCCGATCGCGTTGTCGTCGTTGGCGGAGATCGCGGCGACGCGCGCGTAGTCCTCCTCCGACGACACGGGATGTGCCACCGCGGCGAGCCGCTCGACGAGCGCTCCGACCGCCATGTCGATGCCCCGCTTGACCAGCACCGGGTTGCCGCCCGCCGCGATCGCCTTCATCCCCTGCCGGACGATGGCCTGCGCGAGGACGGTGGCGGTGGTCGTGCCGTCTCCGACGGTGTCGTTGGTCTTGACCGCGGCTTCCTTCACCAGCTGCGCGCCCATGTTCTCGAACGGGTCACGCAGATGGATCTCGCGCGCGATGGTCACGCCGTCGTTCGTGACCTCGGGGGACCCCGTGATCTTCTCCAGGATGACGTTGCGGCCCTTCGGGCCGAGGGTGCTCTTGACGGCCTCGGCGAGCTGGTCGACGCCGGCCTGTAGCAGGCGGCGGCCCTCCTCGCCGAATCTCAGTTCCTTGGCCATTGCGGGGACCTCCAGAGACGTTGGTCTGCGGCGCGGGTGCGGATCAACGAAGCCGGGCCGCCGCCCGCGAGGGACGGCGGCCCGGACCGAACTACGAGATGGGCTTGAGGTCGAAGTCGATGTACTCGGCTGCGTCCTCGGGGTTGGCGAACATGATCGTGCGGTCGTCGAGGTGGACCATCCGGCCGTAGTGGGTGGACATGGCCTCCTCGAACTCGGCCGCGTTGAACCAGCCCTCCTCCTCGCCCGCCTCCTCGTCGATGTCGGAGTACAGGACCTCGAACTTGCCCTCGCCGTCGACACGGATCATCGAGGGCAGGTGGGTGACCTTGACGTTGTCCAGGCGGGTCAGCACGGTCGAGATGAGCACGCCGACCTGGCTGTTCATCAACGTGAACCCGCACATGTTCGACGCGGTGTTGTTGACCGCGAAACGGTTCTCGGCCCCTGTGGTCGTCACAGTTTCAGCTCCTCGGGAGTGTCGAGTCCGAGATCGCTGCAGATCCCGGCGAACCGGTTCTTGACCCGGTCGAGGCTGTCCTCGAAACGCGGCGGCTTGTGGTCGACGGCCGACCACAGCGGCTGCATCGTGCGGGCCGCCTCCAATGCCTGCGGCACCCACTTGGCGAGCCAGCCCGACATCAGCTGCCTGTTGTGGTCGGCGAACTCGCGATCCTGCACGAGCGGCCCGAAGCAGGCGATCGTCCAGCGCAGGTCGCGCTGCGCGAAGTCGTACTCGCCTGCCCCCATCACCGTGGGGGTCACGAAGTCGCCGTTGGGTGCCGCGGACTGCATCACCAGGTTGCTGCGGAACAGCTCACCGATCAGCGGCTCGAACACGATGTTCGCGGCGAAGACCGCCTCACCCCAGTCGTTCTCGATCGCGGTGAGGGCCTCGGTGACCTTGCGCGCGCCCTGCCATTCCGCGTCGCTGTTCCACGCGTCGAGGTGGGCGGTGCCGTCGAACCCCTCGATCTCCTCGGTGAGCGTGAGGTTGTAGAGCGCGAGGTCCTGGGCGAAGCGGATCTTGCGGGTGCTGTTCGCCGCCAGCGCCGTGTTGTGCATGTTCGTCGGAGCGGACCGCTCGTTCGAGGCGAACACGTACAGGCCCAGGATGTGCTCGATGTGCATCCACGCCCCGACGTGGCGCTCCACGAAGCGCACCCAGTTCGGCGACCACATCGTGAACGCCTTCGCGTTGCGGGCGTTCTCGACGTTCTGGGTCAGCTGCCGGACGACGTTGGCGTTGTACCGGTAGAGGCTCTGCTCCCATTCCTCGTTCGGGTCGCGGAACTCGTGCCAGCCGTGCGCAGGCCAGTTCTCCACCGGCAGGCCGCCCGTGCCGATCCCGCGCTGCGGCTCGGGCTCGTCGACCCCCCATGCCTTGAGCTTCGTCCAGTGCAACGGGTAGCCGGTCTCACCGTTGGCGAAGCCGTAGATCCAACCCTGCGTCAGGTAGTGCCGCGGGTCGGGCTGCACCTCGACGGTGACGTCCTCGTAGTGGGTCTGCTTGCGCTTCGCCGGAGCGAAGTAGTTGTACCGACGTGCGCTCGCGCCGGAGTCGGGGAACTCCCGCGCCCCGGCCTCCGCGTCGGTGAAGACGGGTTTCGGGACGCTGCGTTCGGGGCGCTCGCTCGGGGTCTCCGTGGTGGTCACTGGCCGTCCTCGCCTTCTGGTTCACCCGTGGTGGTGAACTTGTCGTAGAAGATCTGGTTCTCGGTCACACCCAGAGCGGTCAGCGTCGCGATGGCCGCGTCCACCATCGGCGGCGGACCGCAGACATAGGCATCCACTCCCTTCAGCGTGGACTCCCGGCCACGGACGACCTCGGTGATCAGGCCCTTCTCCCCGTCCCATCCGTCGTCCTCGGCGGGTTCGGACAACGCGGGGACGTAGGAGAAGTCGGTCAACCTCCCGCCGAGTGCCGCCAGTTCCTCGGCGAAGCACAGGTCCTGGCGGCGGCGGGCGCCGTAGTAGAAGGTGACCTTCCGCTCGACCCCGCGCTCGGCCATCGACCGGAGCAGCCCGAGCATCGGCGCCATCCCCGCGCCACCCCCCACGAACACCAGGTCGTTCGTGCGGGTCTCGCGGAGGGTGAAGGTGCCGAACGGGGCCTCCACCTGGATGTGGTCCCCGACCTGGACCTTGTCGGCGAGGTACTCCGAGAACAGTCCGCCGGGGTAGATCTTGATCACGAACTCGAACAGCCCGTCACGGTTGGGCGTGTTCGCCATCGAGAACGACCGGGTCTCACCCGTGCCCGGCACCACGAAGTCCATGTACTGCCCCGGAAAGAACTTGATCTCCTCGGGCTCCACGAGCTTCACGATGAGATGGCGCATGTCGTGCGTCACCGGCTCGTTCGCGATCACCTCGACGGTGCCGGTGCGCAGCGGGAGCCCGCTCCGGATGATCTCCTCGTCGTAGTTGAGGAGCTCGATCGTCAGGTCCTCGTAGGCATGCGCCCGGCAGAGCAGGGTCTGCCCCTCCTCCTTCTCGTAGTCCGGGAGCGCGAAGGTCGAGTAGCTGTCGAGCTCGATGTCCTCGCCCTCGAGGACGAACGACTTGCAGGCCGCGCACTGCCCTTCCTTGCAGCCGTGCATGAGCTGCACACCCTGCTCGGCCGCGGCACGCAGGATGGTCTGGTCCTCGTCGACCTCGATCTCGATGCCGACCGGTTCGAACCGGACGACGTGCTTGTCACCCAACTGATCTCAAGCCCTTCGGCTCGTGCGTCTGAGGTTCCCGGGCCCCCGGTCAGGCAGGGGGAGGGCCGACGGGCGGCCCTCCCCCTTCGCCTGGCCCGCGCTCAGGCGTCGGTAGGGGCCGGGCGACCGGCCGGTCCCTGGCGGACGTAGTCGGCGTGGAACGCCTGCCGCTGGTCGTCGCTCATCTCGTTGAGCAGGACGTTCGGGCTCTGCAGCGGAGGCATCCGCCGCATGTGGTCGAGCGTCCACATCTTCTTGGGATCGAGGTCGAGATGCGGCTGCGCCGTCATGGTCTTGCCGTCGTCACGGACGAAGCCCATGTCCTTGACCACGTCGGCCCAGTTCCACCCGTGGTAGAGCGTCTCCCACTCGCGGTGGCCGACCAGCTGACCCATGTTGGGCGTCTCCCGGCCCTGGTAGGTCGGCCGGAAGGCCTCGACGTCGGTCCACCGGCAGACCTCGTGGCAGTACGTGCGCCACTGGCCGTCGACCTCCGCCATGACCATGTCCTCACGCACCAGGCACGGGACCATGCAGGTCCAGCACCGGTGCGGGTAGACGTAGTCGACGTCCTCGGCCACGATCGCGTTGTGCCCGTTGGGCGTGGCCAGGCGGGAGTAGTTCTCCCACCACTTGCCGTACCGGTCGTACCAGCCCGGGTACTTGTACTCGAACCACTCGAAGTCCTCGTCGGTCATCGCGTCGATGCGCCAGTAGTTGGCGAGCCAACCCGTGGCGAAGAACTGCGCGACCTCGTGGACGTAGCCCTTCTCCCAGATCTGCTTCCACGACTCCTCGATGAGGTCGTGCGGGATCGTCAGGCCGTACTTCTCCAGCGGCACCAGGTAGGACCGGTAGTAGTCGTCGTAGATCCAGCGACGCCACATCTCCGCGTAGGACTCGCGGTCCTTGCGGCGGTCCTTCGTGCCGTACTCGATGAACGTGCCGATGGCGGCGTCCACCACGCGGTGGTTGTTCCACCACGCGTACCGCAGGTCGCGCTCGAGCAGCTGGCGGTTGTCCTCGTCCGACAGCGCCATCAGCAGGGTGGCGTAGCCGTTGGAGATGTGCCGCGACTCGTCGGACTGCACCGAGTGGAACACGGTGGGCAGCAGGTAGTCGCCGTTGGCCGCCGCCTCGGCCGGCATGGCCACGAACAGCGTGTTCGTGAACGCCGTCTCCGCGACGATCGTCAGATAGATGCTGGCCGCGGTGATCGCGTCACCGGTGATGAACCCCTCGGCGAACTGGCGGCCGATGGTGCCGCAGTAGTCGCTCTGGAAGTTCCGCAGGCTGTTGTTGAAGCCCGCCGGGTCGATGTAGTTGTTCATGTACAGGCGCTTGAGGTTCTGCTGGATCGTCGAGTGCCGGACCTCGTCGATCATCTGGATCGCCTGGCCGTTGTGCAGCTCCGGGTTGGGAACCACGTGGAACAGCATCGGCATCGACCGCGCCGCGGAGATCTCGGGCAGCGGGATGATCGACAGGAAGAGCTTCTGCCATTCCAGCCAGCGCTCCTGCACCTGCCGGAACATGTTGCCGCGGATCGCCCCGTCCTGGGCGCCGTACACCCGGTTGTCCTTCTCCTCCTCCATGGGGAAGTAGGACCGGAGAACCTGCTTGAGCGGGTCCTTCTTGGCGGACTTCCGGAAGGTGTAGTCGGTTCCGTACTTCATGTACGGCTCGTGGTACTGCGGCTCCCAGGCGAGTTCCTGGATCTTCTGATGAGCCTTCGCCAGACTCTGCCGACTCACATCGACTCCTCACGGTGGTGGTGGGCCGCGGACCGGCGTGCGCGCCGTCCGCCCACCCGGCGTTGTCGCCGGACCGGCAGGAGCACACGCCGCTCCCCGTGGTCTGCCCCCGTCCGCGGTGCCGGTCCTGCGCGGGTGGCGCCGGCAGCGGAGGTGGACCCGAGACGCCGTCCCCGGCGTGAGCAGCGCGGGCAGCTTGCACCGGACCCTTGTCTCGTGCCCGGAATCACACCTCTCCGGGCGTCACCCAGTGGTCTCAATATGAGACGGTGTCCGATTGCTCGCCCCCATGCTGCTTCATGGAGCGGTACCTTCACGTGGACGCAAGGTTTCCGCACCGTCGCGAAGCACCGCTGCGCCGAGGGAGAGCACGCGCTTGGTCCGTTCGAACCACGCACTCCCGCCTCGACGGACCGACAGGTCCGCCGAGGTGCTGGTACGCGCCCGCACGTCCTTCCTGGTGGACGACCAGGTCGAGGAGGGTTCGGTCCGCGACACGATCCTGGCGTCCTGGACGCGCTCCCGGGAGTGGGACGTGGCCACCGACAGCGTCGAGCTGTCGTGCGAGTTCGCACCGGAGCGCGACTCGCCACTCGTCCGGGCGGCGGGGCCCATCATGGCCGATGTCACCGACCAGCTGGCCGGTGAACCCGTCAGCCTCATCCTGACCGACGCCGACGGCGTGGTGCTGGAGCGCCGCACCGGTGACTCCACGCTGAACCAGCACCTGGACAAGGTCTGGCTCGCCCCCGGCTTCTCCTACGCCGAGCGCTTCATCGGCACCAACGGGATCGGCACCGCGCTGGAGGGCCGTGGTCCCGCGCAGGTGTTCGGCCACGAGCACTACGTCGACCGCCTCGCCGACCTCGCCTGCGCGGGCGCCCCCATCTGGCACCCCGTCAACGGCAAGCTGCTCGGCGTCGTCGACCTCACCTGTTGGCGGCCCGACGCCGGCCGGTTCATGTCCACCGCCGTGGCCCGGATCGCGCGCCAGATCGAGGGGGCGTTGCTCGACCAGTCCGGCCCGCGCGAGCTCGCCCTGCTCCACGACTACCTCACCGCGTGCCGGCGCAACCGCGGCGCGGTGCTCGCCATCAGCCCCGACCTCGTGATGATGAACGACAGCGCCCGGGAGCTGATCGACCCCGCCGACCAGGTCACGCTGATCGCCGGGGCCACCGAGGCGCTGCGCTCGGGACGCCGGCTGCTTCTCGTCGACCTGCCCAGCGGCGCGATCGCCCGGGTCAGCTGCCGTCCGAGCTGGACCGACCGCGACGCGGTCGGCGGCGTCCTGCTCGTCCAGCTCGCCGCACCCGAGATCTCCCGCACCCGCCAGGCGGCCCTGCCGGCGATGACCTCCCCGACCGCCGTCGGGTCCGGGGTGCTCTGGGTGAAGTGCTGCCAGGCCGTCGACCGCCACTTCCACAACCGGGAGTGGCTGGTGCTCGAGGGCGAGGCGGGCACCGGCAAGACCACCATCGCCCGCGCCACCCACCAGCGGCGCACCCCCGCCGCGCACCTGCGCCTTCTCGACGCCGACGACTACGGCCCGCGCTGGATCGCCGAGATCATCGACGAGCTGGAGAACGGCAGCGGCACGCTCGTGCTCACCCACGTCGACCGGCTGGCCCCCGACGGGATACGGGCGCTGGCCGACGCACTCGAGCCGCACCGCGAGTCCACCGACCCCGAGCGGCCGTGGGTCGTCGTCACCGTCGGACCGGGCGGCCTCGACGCGAGCGTCCTGCTGGAGTGCTTCCCGCGCACCGTCCAGGTGCCGCCGCTGCGCCACCACGTGGAGGACGTCGCCGAGCTGGTCCCCCACCTGCTCACCCGGCTCACCCGGGGCAACGACCTCACCTGCTCCTCCGACGCCCTGCGGGTGCTCATGCGCAACCGCTGGCCCGGCAACATCGAGCAGCTCTACCAGGTGCTGCGCAAGGCCGTCGCCCGGCGCAGGTCCGGGGTGCTGACCGCGGCCGACCTGCCCCCGGAGTGCCGGGCGATCACCCGCAGGGTGCTCACACCGCTCGAAGCCATCGAGTGCGACGCCATCGTCGACGCCCTGCTCGACAACGACGGCAACAAGGCGGAGGCGGCCCGCCACCTGGGGATGTCGCGGGCCACGATCTACCGCAAGATCCGCGGCTACGGCATCTCCGTGCCCGGTCTCGAAGCCGGAAGCCGGGGTTGACCGCCCGATCTCAGTGCGCTGCCGGCCCGGCGCCACCGGTGCTGGGCCCGTCCCCGGTGGCGCCGCCGTAAGTCGCGATCTTGTACTCGGTGGCGGTCAGGGACAGCGTGAGCTCGCGGATCTGGCGCCGGACGGTGTCGCGGTGCTCGAGCAACATCTCCAGCCGCTCGGGCACCGTGTCCTCGCCGGCGTCGACGAGAGCCACGTAGTGCTGCAGGTCCCGGATTGCCATCCCGGACAGGCGCATGCGGGTCAGGAACACCAGGCGCCGCACCGCCGCGGGCTCGTAGACGCGGTGGCCGCCCGAGTTCCGGCCGACCTCGATCAGGCCGATCCGCTCGTAGTAGCGCAGCGTGTGCTGCGAGAGGTCGAGCAGGTCGGCGACCTCGGCGATCGTCATCGGTTCCTCGACTCCGGTGACGTCGACGAGTTGGTGGATCACCTCGACGGACATCGGTCCGTCGACCTCGCTGAGCGTGTGGAGCACCCTGCTCATCAGGTCCTCGGTTGCCATCGTGACCGAGCCTAGGCACTAGATCGGCCGGGCCGAGGGCAGGGCGTCCGCGAAGTCGGCGTCCACCGCAGCGTGCTGCCACCGCTCGAGCTCGCCGAGGCCACGGCGGTAGGACGCGGAGATCCGCTCCACCGCCTCACGGCCCAGGGCCAGCCGCAGCGGCAGGTCCGAACCGTGGACGAGGTCGACGATGATGTCGCCCGCGCGGGCCGGGTCGCCCTGCTGCACTCCGTCCGCCGATGCCATGTCCTTGCGGACCGCGTCGAGGACGTCGGCGTAGGTGTCGCTCGCGTCGGCGAAGCCCAGGACGCCCGGGGCGTTGAACGACGTGCGGAATCGGCTCGGCTCGACGATCAGCACGCGGATGCCGAACGGCGCGACCTCGCCTGCCAGCGCCTCCGACCAGCCTTCGAGGGCGAACTTGCCGGCCGAGTACGCGCCCACGCCGGGGAACGACATCCGTCCGCCCTGACTGCTGATCTGGACGACGGTGCCGCTGCCCTGCTCCCGCATCGCCGGCAGCGCGGCGCGCACGAGGGCGGCCGGGCCGAACAGGTGCAGGTCCATCAGCTCACGCAGGGTCGCATCGTCCACCTCCTCGGCGGCGCCGACGAAGCCGCGTCCCGCGTTGTTGACCAGGACGTCGACGCGACCGAACCTGTCGAGCGCGGTCCGGATGACCTCCGGTGCACGGGCTGTGTCGCGGACGTCGGCGGCGATCGCGACGAACCGGTCGGGGTGCGCCTCCGCGAGGTCGGCCACCGCGTCCGGCCGACGGACAGCGGCGACGACGCGATCCCCCGCAGCCAGCGCGGACTCGGCCAGCGCGCGACCGAGGCCCCGCGTCGCGCCGGTGATGATCCAGGTCGACGGTGTCGTACCGAGGTTTGTCATGCCCGCGAAGCTAGGAGTTCGAGCGCGCTCGAACGCAAGCCGCGACGTCCGCCTGCTGCCGGTCGAAGACGGCAAAAGCGGCTTGACCGACCAGTAAGGTCATCCGCGTGCTCGACATCGGGGGGATCTCCAAGAGGTTCGGCTCGCGCCAGGCGCTCGCCGACGTGGCCTTCGCGGTCCGCCCCGGTGAGGTCTTCGGCTTCGTCGGCAGCAACGGCGCCGGGAAGACCACCACGATGCGGATCGTCCTCGGGGTCCTGGAGGCCGACTCGGGCGAGGTCCGCTGGAAGGGCTCCCCGATCGACGCCGAGCTGCGCAGGCGCATCGGATACATGCCGGAGGAGCGCGGGCTCTACCCCAAGATGAAGGTCGGGGAACAGCTGCAGTACCTCGCCAGGCTCCACGGGCTGAGCAACACCGACGCCGCCGCGTCGGTGCAGCGCTGGACCGAGCGGCTCGGTATCTCCGAGCGGGTCGGCGACGAGGTGCAGAAGCTGTCGCTGGGCAACCAGCAGCGCGTGCAGTTGTGCGCGGCACTGGTGCACGACCCCGAGGTACTCGTGCTCGACGAGCCGTTCTCCGGTCTCGACCCCACCGCCGTCGGCGTGATGAGCAGCGTGCTGCGCGACAAGGCCGACTCGGGGGTGCCGGTGATCTTCTCGAGCCACCAGCTCGACCTGGTCGAACGGCTCTGCGACCGGATCGGCATCATCGCGGCAGGGCGGATGGTCGCCGTCGGCAGCGTCGAGGAGCTCAGGGCACGCGACGGAGCCACCGTCCTCGACGTCCACGGGCCGCCGACGGGCTGGACCGACGGCATCCCGGGCGTGGAGCTCGTCGCCGCCGACGACCCCACCCACGCCCGGGTGCGCCTGGCACCGGACGTCGACGACCAGGACCTCCTGCGTGCGGCGCTGGCGGCCGGTCCCGTGCACGAGTTCCGGCGCTGGCGCCCACCGCTCACCGAGCTCTACCGCGACGTCGTCGAGGCCGGCCCCGCCGCGGCCGACCAGCCCGCGGAGCCGGCGGCATGACGGGCCCGCTCTCGACCAGGCAGGTGGTCCTGCTCGTGGCGCGCCGCGAGTTCGTCTCCCAGGTCCGGTCCCGCAGCTTCGTGATCGGCCTGGTCGTCACCCTCGTCCTGTTCGGTGGCCTCTTCCTGCTCGGCGCGTACATCGGCTCGCAGTCCGACAGCAAGACCCTCGGCGTCACGTCGCAGACCGCGTCGCTGCAGCCGATGCTGGAGCAGTCGGCGAAGGCCCAGGGCATCGACCTGACGATCCGGACGGTCGACGACGAGGCCGGCAGACAGCAGGTCGACTCCGGTGACCTCGACGCGCTCTTCACCGGCGAAGCCGGCGGGTACGAGCTGCTCGGGCTCGACGCGGTGGACAGCAGGCTGCAGTCGCTCGTCGGCTCGGCCGTCGAACAGCAGACCCTCACCACCGCTCTCACCGGCGCGGGGATCGACCCCGCGCAGCTCAGGGCGCAGTCGCAGGTGAGCGTCGACACGCTGGAGCCCGAGGACCCCGAGTCCGGTCAGAAGCTCGCGCTCGCGTTCGTCGGTGTCATCCTGCTGTTCTTCTCCCTCAGCGGCTACGGCCAGCTCGTGGCCACCGGCGTGGTCGAGGAGAAGCAGAGCCGCGTGGTCGAACTGCTGCTGGCCACCATCCAGCCGTGGCAGCTCCTGGCCGGGAAGATCGTCGGGCTCGGCGCGGTCGGGCTGCTGCAGCTGGTGATCCTCAGCGCGATCAGCGCGGTGGGCGCCACCGCGGCCGGCCTGCTGACAGTCCCGACCGCCGCCGCGGGCATGTTCGTCATGGTCGTGGTCTGGTACCTGCTGGGCTTCTTCCTCTTCGCGTCCCTCTACGCGGCCGTCGGATCCACCGTGTCGCGCCAGGAGGAGCTCAGCTCGGTCGTCGCCCCGATGATCTTCGTGCTGCTGATCCCGTTCATCCTCACCCTCAACCTGCTCCCCAACGACCCCCGCAACGGCCTGGCCGCCGTGCTGTCGTTCATCCCGTTCTTCTCGCAGACGGTGATGCCCGCCCGCTACGCCCTCGGGGTGGCCTCCCTGCAGGAGGTGCTGGTGGCGGCCCTGCTCGCCGTGATCGCCATCGTCGTGGTGGTGCGGCTGGCCGGGCGGGTCTACCGGAACTCCGTCCTGCGCACCGGAGCCCGGGTGAGCCTCCGCGAGGCCCTCTCCCCCCGCCCCTGACCC
>NZ_JAAXKY010000145.1 GCF_012911925.1 Pseudonocardia xinjiangensis
GTTCTCACCCTTCGGCCTCGGCGTGCTCGATCTCGCCGTCGGCAAATACGTCTACGACGAGGTGACCCGCTCCGGCGAGCTCCACGTCGTCGACGACTTCTTCCACGAGCTGCGCCGGTACGGGTGAACGGCCGAGTGCTCTGCCGAAATTGAGGAGGCCATCGTGCCAGTCATATCCGTTCCACAGGCCTTCAACGAGGATGAGCTCTACGTCGACCTTCGACGGATCTACGGGCGTTCACTCTTCCTCAAGTGTGAAGGTTTCAACTTCGCGGGCTCGATCAAGCTGAAGGCCGCATCGGAGATGGTGGAGGCCGCCGAACGCGACGGGCTCCTCCGACCGGGATCGATACTCATCGAGTCCTCGTCCGGGAACCTCGGCGTCGCGCTGAGCATGATCGCCGCGAGCAAGGGCTACCGGTTCATGTGCGTGACCGACTCCCGCTGCAACCTGTCGACCAGGTGGTTGATGGAGGCCTTGGGCAGTCAGGTGCACGTCATCACCGAGCCGGACGTCCACAGCGGCTTCCTCGGTGCGCGGCTCACGTTCGTCCGCGCGCTGTGCGCCTCGGACCCCCGGTACGTCTGGCTCAACCAGTACACCAACGAGGACAACTGGAAGGCGCACTACCGCAGGACCGCGCCGGCCATCGCCCGCGAGTTCCCGCGCCTCGACGTGCTGTTCGTCGGGGCCGGCACCACCGGCACCCTGATGGGCTGCGCGCGCTTCTTCAAGGAGTGGCACCGGCCGGTGCGGATCGTCGCGATCGACAGCGTCGGTTCGGTGACCTTCGGTGGCGCACCGGGCCGTCGCATGATCCCGGGCCTGGGCACCAGCGTCCCCCCTCCGCTGCTCGACGAGGCCTACATCGACGAGGTCATCCAGGTCGAGGAAGCGGACACCATCCGGGCCTGCCGCCGGCTGGCCCGCAGCGGGTTCCTGTTCGGCGGCTCCACCGGCACCGCGGTCAGCGGTGCGATGAGCTGGCTGGCCCAGCACGACGAGGGCGACCTCACCGCCGTAGCTATCGCCCCCGACCTCGGTGAGCGCTACCTCGACACGATCTACCAGTCCAACTGGGTGCACGACCTCTACGGCGAGGACGTGCTCGCCACCGCCGACGAGATGCCGACCGGCACCCGATCGACCCGGGCCCGGGAACAGATCCCCGGCTGATTCCAGACACCTGCCGTCATCGGCGGCTGCCCCGGCGACCGTCTCGGCCGGGGCACCTCGACGGCCCATCCACCGCGGCCTCTCGTTCAGGGTCGCTCCCGTCGACCCGGACGCCGGTTCCTCCGTCCGGCCATCTGCTCGCACCTACGGGCCCGGGGTGCGTGGCGACTGCAGAGCCGGTCGCCCGCCCTGGCCCGCCCTCTCACCGCTGCGCCGGCCCGCTGATCCACGCGGGCCGGCGCAGCGTCGTGTATGCGATCGATCCGCCATGTCGGACTGTCTGCGCCTAATGGGTGATTTGCGACGGCGGCATCGTGCGTCGGCGTGCTGCAGGTCGAGGGCGAAGCGGACGTGACACCCCGTAATGGGTGCCGCAGAGGAGTAACAGGCGGTGTTCACCGCCGGAGATGCCGACCCTGAATTAGCCTGATCAGACGAAGGTCCTGGGCCTGTCGTAGTTTTCTGTCACGTCGCTCTCGCATTCGAGTGTAAACCCGCCTCTCGAACGACTGAGCGGGTGAACGCTCAGTAGTTGCGAAACGCTGCTAGTTGGCCCGGCGACTCCTCCCGGCGCCTCTCCGGCCGACGGCCTGTGGACGCTCGGCCGGAACCGCGGATCACACCCGCGCTGCGCCGACAACAGGACATCGATCGCGTGCGTTCGAGGGCCTGCTGAACAGATCAGCTTGCTGGGAGGAATCATGACCTTACTCGACCATCGTGACGGAATCGGCTGGCCGTGTGTGGTGGGGGAGGTGCCGGGCCCGCGATCCGTGGAGTTCCTTGATCGTCAATCGCGTCGTGAGTCGAATGCGCGGGTGTATCCGCGGCATCTTCCGATTGCCGTGGAGGAGGCGTCGGGGAGCTTCGTGCGGGATGTGGACGGGAATGTGTTCATCGACTTCCTGGCGGGGGCCGGGGTGTTGTCGTTGGGGCACAACCATCCTGATCTCGTGCGCGCGGTGGTGGATCAGCTGGGTCGGTTCTCGCACGGGTTGGATCTTCCGAGCCCGGCGAAGGACGCGTTCACCGAGGTGCAGTTGTCGATGTTGCCGGCGCGCCTGCAGGATCGGATGAAGATCCATTTTTGCGGCCCGACCGGAGCCAATGCGGTGGATGCGGCGATCAAGCTGTGCAAGACGGCAACGGGTCGCGGTGACGTGATCTCGTTCCAGGGTGGTTTTCATGGGACGACGCATCTGGGGATGGCGGTGACCGGGCTGGTGGCGAACAAGGCTCCGGTGCGGAACGGCGTGCCCGGGGTGCATTTCTTCCCGTTCTCGAACTGTGGGGACTGCTCGTTGGGGTTGTCCCGCGACACGTGTGCGACGAACTGCATCGGGTTCCTGGAGCGGGCGCTGCGGGATCCGAACGGCGGGGTGGCGTTGCCGGCTGCGGTGATCGTGGAGATGGTGCAGGGCGAGGGTGGGGTGGTGATGGCGGATGAGGACTTCGTTCGTCGGCTGCGGAAGTTGACGTGGGAGTTGGGCATCCCGCTGGTGGTGGACGAGGTGCAGACGGGCTGTGGGCGGACGGGGACGTGGTTCGCGTTCGAGCAGTACGGGATCGAGCCGGATGTGATCGTGGCGTCCAAGGCGCTGAGTGGTATCGGGCAGCCGGTGGCGATCATTCTGTTCGACGAGCGGTTGGATGTGTGGGCTCCGGGCGCGCATACGGGGACGTTCCGAGGGAATCAGCTCGCATTCGCCGCGGGTGCCGAGGCGGCGCGTGTGGTGGAGCGGGATGACGTGCTGGGGAATGTTCGGCGGCGCAGTGAACAGGTCGAGCGGCGGTTGAGTGTGTTGCGGCGGCACCGGTGGGTGCGTGAGGTGCGCGGCCGCGGCCTGATGTGGGGGGTCGAGTTGATCGATGCGCCTGGTTCGCCGCCGGGAGAGTTCGCGCAGCGGGTGCAGTCGCGGGCACTTCGTGGGGGTTTGATTGTGGAGTTGGGTGGTCGTGACGATGTGGTGGTGCGGTTGTTGCCGCCGTTGAACGTGACCGCCGAGGTGGTCGACATGGCGTGCACGATCCTGCTCGACGCCATCGAGGAATGCGCGCCGACAGAGCGAATGCCCGATTTGATGCCGGCCTCGACGAGGGCGCGGACCTGAGAATCGGTGTTCGACGTCGTGGAAAGCACCGGATCTGTTCTCGATGACCGCGTCCTCGCGTGCCCCGGGCCCCAGGACATCCGTTGGCGTCCGGGCGAGCGCCTGGAACACCTCTTCCAGGACCGGTGTGATCGCCTGAGTGCTGACGGCCACGCTGATCACCTGGCCGTGGACGCGATGGAGGAAACGCTCACCTACCGGCAGCTGGACGGGCGGGCCAACCAGCTCGCGCGCTACCTGCTCTCGCGTGGCGTGGGATCGGGGCACCGGGTGGCGCTCCTGTTCGATCGTGCGGTGCCGGCGTACGTCGCGGTGCTGGGGGTGCTCAAGTCGGGAGCGGCCTATGTCCCGCTGGACGTGGCGTTTCCGCGGGACCGGCTGTCCTACATCCTCGCCGACGCGGGGGTGAGCACCGTGCTGACCTTCGAACACCTGCGGCCGCACGTCGAGGACACGACTGCGGAACTGGTGTGTGTCGACGCGTCCGCGCCAGACATCGATGCGCACGATGCGGGCAGGTTGCCGGTCGAACCGAATTTCGTGGACGGGCCGGCGTACATCATCTACACGTCGGGATCGACAGGGCGCCCGAAGGGCGTGGCGATATCGCACTCGAGTATCTGCAACTTCGTGCGGGTGGCGGCGATGGTGTACGGCTACCGGCCGGACGATCGCGTCTACCAGGGCCTGACCATGGCGTTCGACTTCTCGGTCGAGGAGATCTGGGTGCCGTGGCTGGTCGGTGCGACATTGGTGCCGAAGCCGTCGGGATCGAGCCTGCTGGGTGTGGATCTGCACGAGTTCCTGGTCGACCGGCGAGTTACGGCGATGTGTTGTGTGCCCACCTTGTTGGCGACGATCGATGACGAGTTGCCGGCGTTGCGGTTTCTGCTGGTGTCGGGGGAGGCTTGTCCACACGACCTGATCGTGCGGTGGTCGCGGCCGGGGCGGCGGTTCCTGAATGTCTACGGGCCGACCGAGGCGACGGTGACGGCGACGTGGACCGTGGTGGATCCGGATCGTCCGGTGACGATCGGGGTCCCGCTGCCCACGTACGCGACGGTGATCCTGGATCCGGAGGACCCGGGGCGGGCGCTGGGCCGGGGCGAGGTCGGGGAGATCGGCATCGCGGGGATCGGGCTGGCCATCGGGTATGTCAACCGTGAGGACCTGACCGAGGAGCGGTTCGTCCCCGACTTCCTGGCGATCCCGCACAACCCGTCGGGCCGGATCTACCGGACCGGTGACCTGGGGCGGGTGAATGCGGACGGGGAGATGGAGTATCTGGGGCGGATCGATCTGCAGGTGAAGATCCGGGGGTACCGGATCGAGCTGACCGAGATCGAGTCGGTGTTGTTGGAGGTGCCGGGGATCGCGCAGGCGGTGGTGGAGACCTACGAGCCGGTGCCGGGCACGGTGGAGCTGGCGGGCTATTACACGGTGCGCCGCGACACCGCCGAGGTGGATCCGGTGGAGGTCCATGCGGTGTTGCGGGACCGGCTTCCGGCCTACATGGTGCCGGCCTACCTGCAACCGCTCGACTTCATCCCGATGACCACCAGCGACAAGGCCGATCGGAAGAACCTCCCGCTCCCCACGATGCGCCTCGGTGGTGGGAGGACCGGCGATTTCGTGCCGCCCACCTGTGCCACCGAGGCCGTTCTGGCCGGGATCATGGCGCGCTCCCTCGGCGTGCAGCGCGTGTCGATCGACAGTCATTTCTTCGACGAGCTCGGCGCGAACTCCGTACTCATGGCGCAGTTCTCGGGCCGGGTCCGCAAGGAGACCGACCTGCCTCCGGTCTCGATCAAGGACGTGTACCTGAATCCGACGGTGCGTGGGCTCGCCCACGTGCTCGACGCCGGGGTCGCCGACGCAAAGGACACCGCACCGGACATCACCACACCGACGATGACCCCGGCGCTGCCCCCGGTGGGGAGCACGCCTCGGTATGTCCTCTGCGGCGCGCTCCAGCTCCTGCTGAGCCTCGCCACCCTCGCCGGGGCCGGGGTGCTCCTGACGGCAGGCCTGGGCTGGGTGCTGGAGGGGGCAGGGGACGCCGTCCTCTCTGTCTTCGGACGTGCGCTCGTGTTCTGCACGGTCGCCTTCGTCCTGAGCTTCCTGGTGCCCGTGGCCGCGAAGTGGCTTCTCGTCGGGCGCTGGAGGCCGCAGGAGTTCCCGATCTGGAGCCTGCGCTACGTGCGCTTCTGGTTCGTGAAGACTCTGATCAGGGTCAACCCGATGGTGCTCTTCGCGGGATCGCCGCTGTACCTGATGTACCTGCGTGCTCTCGGCGCGAGAGTGGGCCGGGGTGTGGCGGTCTTCTCCCGCAAGGTGCCCGCCTGCCCCGATCTTCTCACCATCGGTGACGGCACCGTGATCCGTAACGAGGTGGCGTTCAGTGGCTACCGGGCAGTGGCCGGACACATCGAGATCGGCCGGATCGATCTCGGCCGCGATGTCGTGGTCGGCGACGCATCCGTGCTCGACGTCGACACGGCCATGGGCGACGGTGCACAGCTGGGTCACGCGTCCTCGCTCCAGTCCGGCCAGGCCGTGCCCGCAGGGCAGCGCAGGCACGGGTCCCCGGCCGAGCCGACCACCACCGACTACCGGCTCGTGGAACCACGACGGTGCGGGTCCTTGCGCCGGTTCGTCTACAGCACCGTGCAGGTCGTGAACCTGCTGGTCCTGTTCGGTCCGCTGCTGATCACGCTCATCGTGTGGCTGTTCACGCGGGTGCCGGGGCCGGCAGAGGTGCTCGGCCCTGGTCACTCACTCGCGGAGGGCACCCTCTACGGCGACGCGATGCTGATCTCCACCCTGGTGCTCCTGGCCGTGCTCCTCCTCGGCCTAGCCGTGGTGCTGACCGTTCCGCGCCTGCTCGCCCTCGCGACCCCACCGGACGTCGTTGTGCCGCTCTACGGTGCCCGCTACTGGGCGAGCCGCGTGGTCAGGCGGATGACCAACACCCCCTTCACCCGGCTGCTGGGCGACAGCGCCTTCGTCACCCACTTCCTGAGCGTGCTGGGGTACGACCTCTCCCGCGTCGAGCAGACCGGATCGAACTTCGGGCTGATCCTCCGTCACGAGACGCCGTACCTGACGTCCGTCGGGACGGGCTCGATGATCTCCGACGGCCTGATGGTGGCGAACATCGAGCTGTCCGGCTCGTCCTTCCGGCTCCGCAGGGTGTCGATCGGGGAGCGCAACTTCCTCGGCAACCACGTCACCGTGCCGACCGGGAGCCGGGTGGGTGACAACTGCCTCGTCGCCACGAGGGCGATGGTGCCGATCGAGGGGGCGGTGCGCCATGACGTCGGTCTGCTCGGCTCGCCGCCGTTCGAGATTCCCCGGTCGGTTCAGCGGGACGGCACCTTCGACCACCTCCGCAACCCGGAGGAGCTGTCCCGCCGGTTGGCCGCCAAGACCCGGCACAACACGGTCAGCATCGTGCTGCACCTGCTCGTGATGTGGTTCCTCCTCACCTGCACCGTCCTGGCCGCCCTCGCCGCCGCGGACCTGTACCGCGTGCTCGGCGCCGCCGTGCTCCCGGCGACGGTCGTCCTGGTGCTGCTCCTGGTGGGCGGCACGCTGGTGTTCGCCGAGCGGGCGGCCACCGGCTTCCGCGCCATGGAGCCGCGCTTCTGCTCGATCTACCAGCCGTACTTCTGGCGCCACGAGCGGTTCTGGAAGCTCACCACCACCAGCTTCTTCGACATCGTCAACGGCACGCCGATGAAGGGACCGGTGTGGCGGCTGCTCGGACTGCGCGTCGGCCGGCGGCTGTTCGACGACGGCTCCAGCATCCCGGAGAAATCCCTGGTCACGATCGGGGACGACTGCACCCTGAACGCCGGCAGCGCACTGTGGTGCCACACCCTGGAGGACGGGACGTTCAAGTCCGACCGGATCCGGGTCGGCGACCGGTGCACCCTGGGCGTCACTGCGTTCGTCCTCTACGGGACGACGCTGGGTGACGGGTCGGAACTGCACGCCGACTCCTTCCTCATGAAGGGCGAGGAGGTGCCGCCCTCGGCGCACTACCGCGGGAATCCGGCGCGGGAGACCCGGGAGTCGACGCCCGGCCACCGCCCCCGCCCGGCCCGGGCTGCGGCTTCCGAGACGACCGCGATGCTGATGGCGGCGGCCCCGATGGCGATGGCGGGCGTGGTGTCCGTGGCCCTGCTGCTCTCGGTCACGGCTGCGGTGGCGCTGTCGACCGGGGCGACGTCGCGGAGTGCGCCTACGGTCCCGGTCCCGTCATGGCCGCCGTCGACCGACCGGGGCACGCCCCCCGTGCCCGCAGTGGTGCCGTCGGTCGAGATGCCCGAGTTGCCGCCTGATCCGGAGAACCTGGCCGCCCCTGCGTTGCCGCCGAGGAGCGCGGTGGGTGCCGGGTCGCAGACCCGGGAGCCGTCCGTACGCACGACGCCGCCGGCCGCTCGGGTCCCGGCGCCGCCGGCGCGGACTCCGCTACCAGCCCGTGGGCCCGAGCGGACGACCGGAGGGGCGCTCCCGGCGCAACCGAAGGCCTCGCCGGGAGCGAAGGCCCCGCCGGGAGCGAAGGCCTCGCCGGGACCGAGGGCCTCGCCGGGACCGGCGCCATCGAGGGGACCGCAGACTTCGGCGGAGTCACAGGCACCCCGGGAGTCGGAGGAGGCCTCGGAGAAGCCGGACCCGACCTCCGAGGACTCCGAGTCGCCGTCGCGGTCCGCACCTCCATCCGACGAGCCCGATGCGCCCTCGGCGGAGCCAGAGGAACCGGCCCGGCCGTCCAGCGGGCCGAGCTCGGCCGGCCCGTCGAGCTCGGCCGAGGACTCCGAGGAGTGAGGCCGCCGCCCAACGCTCAGGAGCGGACGGGAACAGCCCGAGTACCACCGACCGAGCGACAAGGGCGTGCAGCGGCTGCCTGGAGAGCTCGATCATCACCGCCACCAGCACAGCTGCATCGGCGGCACTGGCAGCCGACTGGCTCAGCCGCAACCGTGAGCGCCTCTCCCGCGGCGGATTCTTTGGGATCGCCCTGATCGCCCGCTATATCCACACTTTCCTGGTCCGCGGATATCTCGAGCAGTCCGCACCGCCGGGCGCAGCACGGTGCCCGACAATGCCGAGGATCTGACCACTCCGGCGCCCTGGTGGTCTCCGCCACAGTGGTGAGCCGACCGCGCGTATGAATACGTGTCCTGGTCAGAACGCAACCACTGGTGCTGACCGCATCGCTGCGCGATGTCGCGCTGGAGATCGTGCTCCCGCCGACAATTGTCGTGGCCGCTGTCAGGAATTGTCTCAAGGCCAACACCTCACCTCATCCGGTCGAGCAGCTCACGACGGCCGGGGTTTCCTGCACGGCACATTGGATGACGTAATGGCCGGACAGGTTACGGTGCCGGCGGACCGGTGCGTTGCTTTCTCGCCCTGTTGCAGACAAGGAGGCAATCGTGCCTGTGATCTCCGTTCCCGAGCGCTTCAACGAGGACGATCTCTACGTTGACCTGCGCTCGATCTTCGGCCAGTCGCTGTACCTGAAGTGCGAGGGAATCAACTTCGCCGGCTCCATCAAGCTCAAGGCCGCGAGTGAGATGATCGAGGCCGCCGAGCGGGACGGGATCCTGACCCCGGGGTCGATCCTGATCGAGTCGTCGTCCGGCAACCTGGGCGTCGCGATCAGCATGATCGCGGCGAGCAAGGGATACGAGTTCCTGTGCGTGACCGACTCGCGGTGCAACCTCTCCACCAGACGACTGATGGATGCGCTGGGCAGCCGGGTGCACGTCGTCTCCGAGCCGGCCGCCGTGGGCGGCTTCCTCGGTGCGCGAATCGACTACGTCCGCGCGATGTGTGCCTCTGACGACAGGTACGTGTGGCTCAACCAGTACTCCAACCCGGGCAACTGGCAGGCGCACTACCGCACGACGGCACCGGCGATCGCTCGCCAGTTCCCGCTGCTGGACGTGCTGTTCGTCGGAGCCGGGACCACCGGGACCCTCATGGGATGCGCCCGCTTCTTCAGGGAGTGGCACCGCCCGGTGCGGATCGTCGCGGTGGACAGCGTGGGCTCGGTGACCTTCGGTGGTGCTCCCGGCCGGCGCATGATCCCCGGCCTGGGTACCAGCGTCCGGCCGCCGCTGCTCGACGAGTCCTACATCGACGAGGTGGTGCTCGTCGAGGAGGCGGACACCATCCGGACCTGCCACCGGCTGGCCAGGCGTGGCTTCCTGTTCGGTGGCTCCACCGGCACGGCGGTCAGTGGCGCGACCCGCTGGCTCGAGCAGCACGGCTCGCCCGACGTGGTCGCGGTGACCATCGCCCCTGACCTCGGCGAGCGTTACCTGGACACCGTCTACCAGACCAACTGGGTGCACGGCCTGTACGGCGAAGACGTGCTCGCCGAGGAGTCCGTCGCCCCGGCCCGTACGGCCTGATCGACAGCTACGCCGGTAACAAGCGCGCCGTCCCGCCATTCGGCGAGGCGCGACAGGCCTTTTCTCCCGGAGCTCGTGGAGCGGAGCGGACGATATCGCCGTCGGCGGCGTCCGCTGCCCGCAGGCCTGAGGTGAAACGTTTGCGGAACCTTTTCCCGCGGGTCCTCGAGTGCTCTCCGCGGGCCTTCCCGCATGCCACTCGGCACGACCAACTTTGACTGAAGGAGCTCACGTTCGTGGGAGAGTCCGTCGAGGCCATGACCGAAGTCATTGACTGCCCGGCCCCTCGAGTCGGCCACACCGGCCCGATGTCGACCCCGGAGAAACTGCTTGCCGACGTGCTCGCCGACATCATGAAGATCGGGCGGGTGGAACCGGAGAGCAACGTCTTCGATGACCTGGGTGCCGACTCGCTGGTGATGGCTCAGTTCTGCGCCCGGCTGCGGAAGCGGCCCGATCTGCCGACGGTGTCGATGAAGGACGTCTACCGGCACCCGACGATTCGAGGCCTGGCCACGGTCTTCGCCGTGCCCCGGGGCCCGGCTCCGACAGCGATGCCGGCAGCGCTGCCCGGGCCGGTGGCGCCGGTCGGCCCGCCCGTGGTTCCCCGGCCCACGCCGGCACCCAGGCGCCAGGCTGCAGCGCCCGCGACGGCTGCCACAGCCCTTGCGGCGGTCCTGGCCGAGGCGGTGGGAGTGGAGCGGGTGTCGCTCGACAGCCACTTCTTCGACGATCTGGGCGCCGACTCGCTGGTGATGGCCCGGTTCTGCGCCCGGCTGCGGAAACGGCCCGACCTCCCGAGCGTGTCGATGAAGGACGTCTACCGGTACCCGACGATCAGCAGCCTCGCAGCGGCGTTCGCCGAAGCCGCGCCGGTGGCGCCCGCCGGTACCGCGGTCGTCGCGGAGCCGCCGACCGTACGGATCCTGAGTGTGGATCCGGCCGGCACCGAACCCGCGGCCGGGACGGACACCGCGGCCGGGACGCGCAAGCGGGCGAGCACGCTGCAGTACCTCTTCTGCGGAGCGCTGCAGGCGGCGGTGTTCCTCGGCTACTCCTACCTCGCCGGAGTGATCATCGACGCTGGCTACAACTGGGTCTCGTCCGGCTCCGGTCCGGTGGAGGTCTACCTGCGGGCGCTGGAGTTCGGTGCCGGCACCTTCGCCGGCCTGAGCCTGCTGCCGATCGTGGTGAAGTGGGTGCTCGTCGGGCGGTGGAAGGCCCAGGAGATCCCGATCTGGAGCCTCGGGTACCTCAGGTTCTGGATCGTCAAGACGATGATCCGCGCGAACCCGCTGCTGCTGTTGATCGGCGCTCGCTCGCGGACGAGCACGGCCTCGCCGATCCTCAACCTCTACCTGAGGGCGCTCGGCGCGAAGATCGGGCCGAACGTCGCGATCTTCTCCCGCACCCTGCCGGTGTGCACCGACCTGCTCACCATCGGGGAGGGCACGGTGATCCGCAAGGACTCGTTCTTCTCGGGTTACCGGGCCCATGACGGGATGATCCAGACCGGGCCGGTCACGCTCGGGAAGAACGTGTTCATCGGCGAGATGTCGCTGGTCGACCTCGGTGCCTCGATGGGCGACGGGGCGCAGTTGGGCCATGCCTCCTCGCTGCACAGCGGGCAGGCCGTGCCGGCGGGCGAGAGTTGGGACGGGTCGCCTGCACAGCGGTGCGGCGCGACCTACCGCGTGGTCGAGCGGGCGCCGGGCGGCAGGCTGCGGAGCGCCTGGTTCGGGTTCCTCCAGGTTCTGTCGGTGCTGGTGGTGGCGATGCCGCTGCTGGTCAGTGCCCTCGTCCTGCTGCTGGGTGAGGTTCCTCAGCTCAACACACTGCTGAACCCCGGACCGGCGGCGCTCACGACCTGGACGTTCTACCGCGACATCCTGATCACCTCGGCGGTGCTGTTCGGCGGCTTCGTGGTGATCGGCCTGCTCGTCGTGGGCACCGTTCCGCGCCTGCTCAACCTCGCGATCAAGCCTGGCAAGGTCTATCCCCTCTACGGATTGCACTACGGGCTGCACAAGTCGATCGCGCGGATGACCAACGTCCGGTTCTTCACCTGGCTCTTCGGCGACAGCTCCTACATCGTGAAGTACCTGAGCTGGATCGGCTACGACCTCGGCAAGGTCGTGCAGACGGGGTCGAACTTCGGTATGGAGGTGCGCCACGAGAACCCGTTCCTGTCCGCCGTCGGCAGTGGGACGATGGTCGCGGACGGGGTGTCCTTCATCAACGCGGACTTCTCGAGCACATCGTTCCGGCTGTCCCGGGTGGCGCTCGGATCGCGCAGTTTCCTCGGCAACAACATCGCCTATTCCGCGCAGAGCGCGGTGGGCGACAACTGCCTCCTCGCGACGAAGGTGATGGTTCCGGTCGGCGGCAAGGTCCGGGAAGACGTGGGTCTGCTGGGCGCGCCCAGCTTCCCGATCCCGCGATCGGTCGAGCGGGACGTGAAGGCGAGTCGCCTGAGCCGGGTGGAGCTGCGCCGCAGCCTGGCCGCCAAGAACAGGCACAACATCGTCACCATGGCGCTGTACCTCATGGTGCGGTGGGTGTTCTTCTTCGGGGTCCTGCTGCTCGACGCCGCATCCGCGGAGCTGTACTTCGGGTGGGCGAGCCAGCTGGCGCTGGCGCTGTCCGGTGTCGTCACCATCCTGTTCACCCTCGGCTACTGGGTGCTCGTCGAACGCCTCGTCATGCGCTTCCGGAGCCTGGAGCCGCGGATCTGCTCGATCTACGACCGCGCGTTCTGGCGGCACGAGCGGTACTGGAAGGTGCCTGCTCAGACCTACATCCAGCTCTTCAACGGCACTCCGTTCAAGGGCATGGTCTGGCGCATGCTGGGCGTGCGGGTGGGACGTCGTCTCTTCGACGACGGCCTCACGATGACCGAGCGCACACTCGTCGCCATCGGCGACGACTGCACCCTCAACCTGTCCAGCAACGTCCAATGCCACTCGCAGGAGGACGGCGCGTTCAAGTCCGACCGCTCCACGATCGGCAACGGTGTCACCCTCGGCGTCAACGCATTCATCCACTATGGCGCTCATGTGGGCGACGGCGCCGTGATCGAAGCGCACTCGTTCCTGATGAAGGGCGAGGAAGTGCCGCCCCACGCACGATGGAGCGGTAATCCCGCGTCGGAGTCCGAGACGGCCACCGCGAACTGGAGCGCCGGCTGACGCACGGCACCTGCCGATACGTTCCGACACTCTGCTCGTGGGCGCTTTCGTGATGGATGTCGCCGGTTGGCCGAACCGGAGCGGTGGTCCTCGCCACAATGTCGAGCCGCTCCCGGCCCCGGCGACGTGTGGTGGGGGAAGCGCGAAGCCGCGCCTTCGTTCGTTCTCCCGTCGATCGACGACGCCGAGCGTCGTCCGCAGATCGGCACCCCGGCGTATCCGGGCCTTCCCGGCGACCGGGCGAACACTCCGCACTGTCAGAGGGGAAAACAGTTCCTGTGGTACTCGTTTCCTGGCTCCGTCGAAATGCTTCGAACCCGCTACTTCTCGTCATCCGGGCAACCGTCGTTCCGCAATCGTGAACAGCCCCGGAAGCGGTAGGCAGATGACCGAGGGCACGACAGGGACAGAGGTCCGTGCACCAGTGCGCAGGCCGCGCATCGAGGGGGTCGACCTGGCCAGAGGGCTGGCCCTGCTCGGGATGATCGCCACGCACGTGTTCGCCGCCGTCGACGACAACGGGGCGCCGACCGCCGCCACCATCGTGGCGGCGGGTCGCTCTGCCGCGTCGTTCGCGATGATCGCGGGCGTGAGCCTGGCGCTCATCTCCGGCCGGCAGCGGCCGTTGGAGGGGCGGGAACTGGCCGCCATGCGCACGGGCATCGTGGTGCGCGCCGTCGTGATCGGGGCGATCGGTCTCGCCATCGGGTTCAGCGACGACGTCGACATCATCCTCCCCTACTACGCCGTGCTCTTCCTGCTCGCGATTCCACTGCTGCGGTTGCGGCCACGGGTACTGGTCCGCATCGCGATCGCGCTCGCGATCATCGCGCCGCTGCTGAACACGGCGATGATCTTCGCCGGCCTCCCCAGGCCCGACGACAACCCCACGTTCACCACCCTGTTCACCGATCCGGTCGGCCTGTTCCAGGTGCTGTTCCTGACCGGCTACTACCCGGTGCTGGCCTACCTCGCCTACCTCTGCGTGGGGCTCGCCATCGGGCGATGTGACCTGTCGTCGGCGCTGGTGGCCCGCCGCCTGCTGGTCGGCGGGATCGCGCTCGTGGTACTGGCGTGGGCCATCGCGTTGCCCCTGCTGTACGGGCTGGGCGGTATCCACACGCTGACCGCGGCCGGGGACTTCAACAGCGACCCGGCGTCGTCCTACCTCCTGTGGGACGGGGACGATCTCGACCCCATCAGCTCGTGGTGGTGGCTCGCGCTGCCCGCGTCACACTCCACCAGCTGGATCGACATGATCAACACGATCGGTTCGGCGATGGCGGTGATCGGAGGCTCGCTGCTCGTGGTGCGCGTTCCGCTGATCGCGCGGCTGCTGCGGCCGATCACGGTGGCGGGGACGATGGCTCTCACGATCTACACCGCGCACGTGCTGGTGCTCGCCACGGGCGTGCTGGACGACGAGCCCGGGCTCCTGTACCTGCTGCTGATCGTCGGCGGGTGCGTGTTCGCGCTGCTGTGGCGGCGGTTCGTGGGGCAGGGCCCACTGGAGAGGCTCGTGGCGGAGCTCTCGGGCCGGGCACGGCACGCCGTGCTCACCGCCCGCCCGGCCGAGCGGCGCGCGTAGCGCTGCAGCCCGGCGACGTGGCACCGGCGGGATCCGCGGAGACGGACCCGTGCCGGTTGCCACGTCGCACCGGTGGTGCTGCGGGGGCGCGTCAGCTCCGGTCGAACTCCCGCGCTCCCAGCGCCCGGACGATCCCGGCGCGGCCCTCGGACACGAGTCGCCGCAGCGCCGGCGGGTGTGACTCGTCGGCCAGCCAGGCGTCCGCGGCCGTCACCGTGGACTGCTCCACGGCCCAGGACGGGAACAGCCCGAGCACCACCGACTGCGCCCGCTCGCTGGTGCGCCGGGACCACACCTCGGCCACGTCGTCGAAGTAGCGCTGGACGTAGGCGCCGAGCATGCCGCGCTGCGCCGGGTGGCTGAAGCCGCTGATGATGGCCTCCTGCACGGCGTTGGGGATCTCGTCGTCGTGCACGGCGCGCGCCCACGCCCGTTCCTTCGCCTCGGCCGTGGGCACCAGCGCGCGGGCGCGCTCGGCCTGCCGCTGGCCGGTGGACGTCGGGTCGCGCTGCAGCTCCTCGTCGATCTCGGCGTCGCCCGCGGCTCCGTGGGCGACCAGTGCGTGCAGCAGCCGCCAGCGCAGGTCGGTGTCCAGCGTGAGCCCGTCGGGAACGTCGGGGTTGTTCTCCGGCCGGCGCAGCCAGCCCGCCATCCGGTCGACCACGCTGCTCGGCAGCACGCTCGCGGCGAGCGCGTTGACCGTGGTGAGCTGGGCGTCGGAGCCCGCCGGGGCGGTGTCGAGCCGGAACCGCAGTGCGTCGACGAGCAGCGGCCAGCCGCGGTCGCTCGCCCACTGCGCCTCGGCGTAGGAGGCCAGTGCGGTCTGGGCCTGCAACAGCAACCGCTGCACGACCCCGATCTCGGACTCGGCCCCGAAGCCGCCCGCGACGAGCGCGACGAAGTCGCGTGCCTTGAGCTCGGCCTCCCTGGTCATCTCCCAGGCCGCCGACCAGCACAGGGTGCGCGGCAGCGGTTCGGCGATGTCGCCGATGCGATCGACGAGCGTGGCGAGCGAGTCGGGATCGAGGCGCAGCGCGCAGTAGGTGAGGTCGTCGTCGTTGACCAGCACGAGCTTGCCGCGCGGCACGCCGACCAGCTCCGGCACCTCGGTGCGCTCACCGGTGACGTCGACCTCGACCCGGTGGGTGCGGACGAGCTTGCTCCCGGCCTCGTCGTCGGTGTCGTCGTAGACGCCGACCGCGATCCGGTGGGTGCGCACCTCCCCGGCTCCCGGCCGGGCACCGCCCTGCACCACCTCGAAGCGGGTGAACCGGCCCTCGGCGTCGACCTCGAACGAGGGCCGCAGCAGGTTCAGGCCGGTGGTGCGCAGCCACTGGGCGCCCCAGCCCGACAGGTCCCGGCCCGACGACTTCTCGAGCGCTCCCAGCAGGTCGTCGAAGGTGGCGTTGCCCCAGGCGTGCGCCTCGAAGTAGCTGCGCAGCCCGGCGAGGAACGGTTCGAGCCCGACGTAGGCGACGAGCTGCTTGAGGACAGAGGCGCCCTTGGCGTAGGTGATCCCGTCGAAGTTCACCTCGACGGCCTGCAGGTCGGGGATGTCGGCCGCCACCGGGTGGGTGGAGGGCAGCTGGTCCTGCCGGTACGCCCACGACTTCTCGACGTTGGCGAACGTGGTCCAGGCCTCGGTGTACTCGGTGGCCTCGGCCTGGCACAGCACCGACGCCCAGGTGGCGAACGACTCGTTCAGCCACAGGTCGTCCCACCAGCGCATGGTGACGAGGTCGCCGAACCACATGTGCGCCATCTCGTGCAGGACGGTCTCTGCGCGGCGCTCGTAGAGGAAGCGCGTGACGCGGGAGCGGAAGACGTAGTCCTCCAGGAACGTCACCGCGCCCGCGTTCTCCATGGCGCCGGCGTTGAACTCCGGCACGAACAGCTGGTCGTACTTCCCGAACGGGTACCGCACGCCGAAGTTGCGGTGGTAGAAGTCGAAGCCCTGCCTGGTCTCGGTGAACAACCGGTCGGCGTCCATGTGCGGGGCGAGCGAGGCGCGGCAGTAGATGCCCAGCGGGATCTCGCCGTGCGCGTCGGAGTAGGTGGCGTGCCAGTCGGCGTACGGGCCGGCGATCAGGGCCACCAGGTAGGTGCTCATGATCTCGCTGGTGGCGAAGCGGTGCACCGCGGCGCCACCCGCTCCGTCGCCGGTGTGCTCGATGACCGCGTTGGAGATGACCTTCCAGTCCGCGGGGGCGGTGACCGTCAGCGTGTAGCGGGCCTTGAGGTCGGGCTGGTCGAAACAGGCGAAGAGACGCTTGGCGTCGGCGGTCTCGAACTGCGAGTAGAGGTAGACCGCGCCGTCCACCGGGTCGACGAAGCGGTGCAGGCCCTCGCCCGTGTTCATGTACCGGCCCGTGGCCTCCACCCGCAGCTCGTTCTCGGCGGCGAGTGCGGGCAGGGCGATGCCGTCGTCCTCGCGGTAGCCGGAGACGTCGAGCGGCTCGCCGTTCAGGGTGGCCGAGGCGACCCCGGCCCCCACGAAGTCGATCCAGCTGTCGGCACCGGGCTCGCGGGACCGGAAGCGGACGGTCGTGGTGGTGGTGAACGTCGTCTCGCCGGCCTTGCCGCCGCCGTCGGTCAGGTCGAGCTCGACCGCGTAGTCGGCGACCTCCAGCAGCGCGGCTCGCCGCTCGGCGTCGGCACGGGTCAGGTTGGGCGGGGGCATACGGTCTCGGCACTCCTACATCCGGTCGGCTCATCACGGCACAGTGGCTGCCGATCCAACCACGAGTCCGTGCCGGATGCGTCGGAATCGGCAGAGCGGGAATCTCGCCGCCGATCACACGGTTGATGCGGGTAGCTAACGACCCGGTATGTGCTCGATGGGAGAAACCGTGACGAGCTCCGAGACCGCCCACGTCGACTTCTGGTTCGATCCGCTCTGCCCCTGGGCCTGGATCACGTCCCGCTGGATGCTGGAGGTTCGCGAGGTCCGCGACGTCAAGATCGACTGGCACGTGATGAGCCTGTCGGTGCTCAACGAGGACCGCGATCTGTCGGAGAACTACCGCGAGATGATGGACCGCGCGTGGGCGCCGGTGCGCGTGGCGATCGCCGCGGCCCGTGACCACGGCCAGGAGATCCTCGAGCCGCTCTACACCGCCCTCGGCACCCGCATCCACAACCAGGGCAACAAGGACTTCGACGTCGTCATCAAGGAGGCGCTCGCCGAGCTGGATCTGCCCGCGTCGCTGGCCGACGCGGCCACCAGCACCGAGTTCGACGAGGAGCTGCGCGCCAGCCACAACCGTGGCATGGAGCCGGTGGGCCTGGACGTGGGGACCCCGACGATCCACATCGACGGCGTGGCCTTCTTCGGTCCCGTGATCTCCCGGATCCCGCGTGGCGAGGACGCCGGCCGCGTCTTCGACGGTGCCCGGCTGCTGGCCAACTACCCGCACTTCTTCGAGCTCAAGCGGACCCGCACGGAGGGCCCCGAGTTCGACTGAGGCCCCGAGTGCGACCGAGACACGGCGCTCCCGCACACCGGGCCGGTGTGCGGGAGCGTTGCTCGGGAGAAGCGTGGGCCTCGGCGGGTCAGTAGCGGGCGATGACCACGTCGCGCAGCACGCCCGTCTCCAGCTCCATCTCCTTGAGGCGGTTCTTCACGAGGTCGCCGATGCTGACCATGCCGACCAGCTCACCGTTGACCACGACGGGCAGGTGGCGGTAGCGCCCCGCGGTCATCCTGGCCATCGCCTGGGCCACCGTCTCGTCGGGGGCGCAGGTGCTGACGTGGCGGGTCATGACCTCACTGACCTGTTTGGTGAGCAGCGCGGCACCGTCCCGGCCGAGCGCGCGGACGATGTCGCGCTCGGACACGATGCCGCGGATCGCGTGGTTCTCGTCGCAGACGAGGACGGCGCCGACGCCGAGCCGTCCCAGCCGTTCGGCGACCTCGCCCACCGTGAGCCACGGCAGTACGGAATGCACGGTCCGCCCCTTTGTGGCGAGGATGTCCGAGATCTTCATTTGCTCTCCGCCTTCGCAATCGTCGTCATAGCACTCCCGGACCGATGATCCTCCGTCACCCCCTCTTACGGGTGGCTCGGTCGCCTTGGTCACCCTCACGGCGTACGACTGGTGAGGAATGCCGGAATCGGTGCGCCCAGTGGTCGTCGGCGGCGCGGCCGGGGCGTCCTCCCCGGATGATCGGTAACGGACGTGAACTCCGCTGCGGCGGAGCCCGCGCCCGGTGGACGCGCCCGGAGCGCCCTGACCTGCGCAGGCTCCGCCCGTCCGCCACGGGACGGCAGCGGCCCCGATCGCCGGCTGCGCCGTTCGGCCCCGGGCGGGCGACCGGCCTGCCTAGCGTCCGCCCGTGCCTCGCCCGCTCCCCTCCGGTGCCGTACTGCCGCCGGTGCTCGCCGCGCTCGCGGTGGCCGTCGTGCTGGGCGTCGTCTTCGGGGCGCGTGCGGCGGGGGAGGCCGCATCGGAGGCCGGGGTGGAGGCTGCCGCCAGGGTGCCGGGATGCGACGGCTACGTCACCGGCGCGGCGGTACGGGCGCGCAGCGGTACGAGCGCCGAGCCGGGCAGCGGGACTCTCGCCGAGGCGCTGGAGAGGTGC
>NZ_JAAXKY010000146.1 GCF_012911925.1 Pseudonocardia xinjiangensis
GCCCCCGCCTCCGTCGCCCCCTCCGTCACCGCCGCCGCTCCCACCGGCGCCGCCGTCGGCGGTGCCCCCGCCCGTGGTCGCGCGCTGGGCGGCCAGCTCGGTGGCGAAGGACGGGTCGGACGCCCACAGCGCGCTCATCCCGAAGATCCCGACGCTCAGGGCGGCACCGGCCGGCCCCTGGATCGCCCAGTTGGGCTTCACCTTGGGAGACAGCAGGTGGTGCTCGTCGCGCAGTGCGGCGAGCGTGCGGTCGCCCAGCCGGGTGCGCCGCGGTGCGCGCGAGAGCTGGACCGTGGCCACGACCGTGACCGCCACCAGCGCCGCCACGAGGAAGCCCACGGGCTTGGCCTCGGCCACCCCGGCGACCACCCGCACCAGACCGAGGACGGCCACGGCGAGCATCCAGAGGCCCATCTGCCGGATCCGGAGCCGCCGCTGCGGCGACAGCAGCAGCCCGGCGGTCACGAGGCGCGCGTCGATCGCGGCCAGCGCGGCGGCCACCTGGCGGTGGAACGGCAACCGCTTGCGCTGGCCGCCCCGGGCGGTGGCGTGGATCGCGCGCTCCAGCTCGTCGGCGCCGGGCTCGAGGCGGCCGGCGGCGCGGACGGCGCCGTGCCATGAGCTGACGGTCCCGCGCAGGTGCATCGCGCTGAGCGCGGACACGACCGCCAGGTCGGCGCCTCCGTTGAGGTAGGCGATGTCGTGCGGACGGGTCGTGAGGTCGAGAGCCGGGGCGGTGACCCGGGACTCGGCGAGCACCCGGCGGGCTCGGGTGCTCGCCACCCAGACCGCCACCGCGATCACGAGATAGGCGAGCAGGAACGTCGGACCGCTGATGCCCCAGGTGTCAGCTGTTGCTGTGAGGGCCACCGCACACCTCCTGAGCCGTCCTTATGAGACGTCTCACAGTGTTGCTGCCCTCTTGCGGCGGCGAGAACCTTCTTGACCAGGACTTGAGGTTGCCTAGTCAGGCCGCTGCGGTGGCCGTGCGCACCTGGTTCTTGATCCTGGCGAGCATCGCCGCCATGCCGCGCAGCCGGAGCGGGCTGACGGCCTGGGCCAGCCCGAGCGCGGTGTAGAAGTCGTCGGGCACGGCCAGCACCTCGGCGGCGGGCTCGCCGTCGAGCCCGGTGTGCATGATCGACGCGAAGCCCCGGGTGGTGGGCGCCTCCGGCGGTGCCGAGAAGAACAGGTGCACGGCCCGGTCACCCCCGGGGTCGACCTCGACCGCCAGGAACAGCGGCGACTGGCACTCGTGCACCTGCTCCATCGTGTCGGCCGCGTCGGCGTAGCGCTCCGGGAGCGCGGGCAGCTCCCGCGACAGCTCCAGCAGCAGCTGCAGCCGGTCCTTCGGACCGACCTCCGAGAAGTCCTCGACCAGCTCTGCGAGCTGCGGGGGGAGGCTCATCGCCCGCCCTCGCAGCGCTCGGCCGGTGCTCCGGTCGCTCGGGTGCTCATACCGAACCGCGCTCCGAGCCCTGGACGATCGGCACGCGCACGGTGTTGCCCCACTCCGTCCAGCTGCCGTCGTAGTTGCGGACCTTGCCGAAGCCCAGCAGGTGGGTGAGCACGAACCAGGTGTGGCTGGAGCGCTCGCCGATGCGGCAGTAGGCGACCACGTCGTCCTCGGCCGAGAGTCCCTGCTCCTGCACGTAGATGGCGTCCAGGTCGGCCCGCGGCTTGAAGGTGGCGTCCTCGGCCGCCGCGCGGGCCCACGGGACGCTCGCCGCGCCCGGGATGTGGCCACCGCGGACCGCACCCTCCTGCGGGTAGTCGGGCATGTGCAGCAGCTCGCCGGAGTACTCGCCGGGCGAGCGCACGTCCACCAGCGCCCCTCCCCGACCCACGAGCCCGAGGTGGGCGAGCACGTCGTCCTTGAACGCGCGGATGGTGGCGTCGTCGCGCTCGACCACCGGGTAGTCGGTGGGGGTCGGCTTCGTCTGCTCGGTGGTCATCTCGCGGCCCTCGGCGACCCACTTGGCCCGGCCGCCGTCGAGGATGCGCACGTCCGGGTGGCCGAACAGGGAGAACACCCAGAGTGCGTAGGTGGCCCACCAGTTGTTGCGGTCGCCGTAGAAGACCACGGTGCTCTCCCGCGAGATGCCGCGCTCGGCACACAGCCGCGCGAACCCCTCCCCGTCGACGTAGTCGCGGGTGACGGGGTCGTTCAGCTCGGTGTGCCAGTCGACCTTCACGGCGCCGGGGATGTGCCCGGTGTCGTAGAGCAGCACGTCCTCGTCGGACTCGACGACGACGAGACCGTCGGTGCCCAGGTTCTGCGCGAGCCACTCGGTGGTGACCAGCCGCTCGGGGTGGGCGTACTCGGCCAGCTTCGGGTCGGTGTCGTGGGGCAGCGCCATGCGTTCAGGCTAGTCCTCACCGTCCGCTCGGGTGTAGTGCAACCGGGAGCGGCGATCACCCCCCGAGCGCCTCGCGGAGCCCGAGGCCGGCTCCCGTGGCGTACGCGGCGTCGAACCCGTCCGGTCCGAGCGCGGTGACCAGCCGGCCACGGAGTTCCTTCTGCTCGATCGCGTCGTCCGGGTCGAGGATCTGCCCGAGCGTGGCGAGCGCGCTCTCGGCGGCGGCGAGCAGGCGGGCGGCGTGGACGTGGTCGCCGTCGATCTCGGCCACGATCGCCGCGTCGAGCGTGACGTAGGGCAGGAAGTCGTCGATCCCCTGCTCGAGAGCCCGCCGGCAGGTCATGGTGAACAGCTCCCGGGCGCGGTCGACGTCACCCGCGTGCCACTCGACGTAGGCCAGGTTGTGCATCTCCATGACCACCCGGTCGGCGTTGCCGAACTCCTCGCTGAGCGCGATGCTCTCGGCGTAGAGCGTGCGTGCCGACGCGAGGTCCCCCGAGATCCGCGCGGAGCCGGCCAGGATGTGCGTCGGGGCGAGTTCGAGCCGCCGCCGGCCCGCGCGCCGCGCGAGCTCCAGTGCCTCCCGCCCCAACCGCCGGCCCTCGGAGACGTCACCGCCGCGGACGGCCACCCTGGCCAGCATGCAGAGCGCCTCGACCTCGGCGTCGACGTCGGCGCTCCCGCGAGCGCGGGCGAGCTCCTCCCGGCTCAACCGTTCGACGACCGCCGTCTCGCCACGACGGAACGCCGCACGCGTGTCCTCGTAGTAGCTCACGACCACGACGGTATACCGGTCGTGGCGGAGTCGATCACGGTCTCCGGCGCGGTCAGGCCGTCGAGGTCCACAGGTCGGTCACCCGGACACCGACACCGGCCAGCAGGCGGCGGGTCAGCGGCAGGCTGATGCCGATGACGTTGGACGGGTCACCGTCGATGCCCTTGACGAACCAGCCGCCCAGGCCGTCGAGCGTGAAGGCGCCGGCCACGGCGAGCGGTTCACGGGTGGCGAGGTAGGCGTCGAGCTCCTCGTCGCTCGGCTCGGCGAACCGCACCACGGTGACCGCGTGTCCCTCGGCGACCCGGTCGATCTCCCCGTCGGCCAGCCGCAGCACGGTGTGGCCGGTGACGAGCTCACCGGTGCGCCCGGCCATGGCCCGCCAGCGCCGCCTGGCCACCTCGACGTCGCCGGGTTTGCCGACGAGCTCGGAGTTCACGTGCAGCATCGAGTCGCAGCCGATCACGACCGCGTCCGGGTGGGTGCCGGCGATCCGGCGGGCGATCGTGGTGGCCTTCGCGCCGGCGAGGGTGGTGACCTTCTCGCCCGGCGAGGCGTGCGGCACGGTGTCGAGCAGCGCCTCCTCGTCGACGTCGGCCACCTCGACGACCGGGTCGAGGCCCGCCGCTCGCAGTACCGAGAGCCGGGCGGGGGAGGCGGAAGCGAGTACGACACGCACGACGGTAGAGCCTAGTGCGGTGGCCACGAACGTTGCCGGGTTGATCGCGGGGTCCAGGTGGTTCCTCGCAAGGCGCCGCCCGCAGCTCATACCGGGGTATTCGCCAGGGCGGCAACGCTGCGAGGGGCCGCCTGGGCCCGCGAGGAACCCGGTGGACGTTTGTGGCCGCCGCACTAGATGTCACTCCGCGACGAGCCCGTGCCGGTAGGCGTAGCGCACGGCCTGGGCCCGATCGTGCAGGCCGGCCTTGGCGAACAGGTGGTTGACGTGCGTCTTCACCGTCGCCTCCCCGACCACGAGGCGGCGCGCGATCTCGCGGTTGGACAGCCCGGCCGCGATCAGCGCGAGCACCTCGGCCTCCCGGCTCGTCAGGCCGTCGGGAGGTGGGCCGGACGGCCGGGGACCGGCGGCGACCAGGCGGGCGAGCGCAGCGGAGTCGATCGTGGACTGCCCCGCCGCGGCGGACCGCAGCGCGTGCCCGATCGCCTCGGCGTCGGCGTCCTTGGACAGCCACCCGAGCGCGCCTGCGCGCAGCGCGTCGACCACGGCGGCGTCGTCGGCGTAGGTCGTGAGCACGACGACCGCCGTGCCGGGGTGCTCCGCACGCACCCGCCGCGTGGCGCCCACCCCGTCGCACACCGGCATGCGCAGGTCCGTGAGCAGGACGTCGGGGGCGTGCCGGGCGACGAGGGCGACGGCCTCGTCGCCGTCGGCCGCGGCGCCGACGACCCGGATCCCGGGCAGCAGGTCGAGCAGGGTGACCAGGCCCTCGCGCACGATCGTCTGGTCGTCGGCGAGCACGACGCGCAGCTCCGCGGCCGTCCGGCCGTCTAGGGCGCTCACGCCCGCATCGCGTCCGCCGCGGGCAGCCGCAGCCGCACCCGCCAGCCGTCCGCCACCGGGCCGGCCTCCAGCTCGGCGCCGGCCAGCGCGGCCCGTTCGGCCATGCCGGTGAGGCCGTAGCCACCCGGCTGCCGGCGTGCGGGCGCTCCACCGCGGTCGTGCACCACCAGCTCCGTGGCCGCGCCGCGGCGGGTCAGCCGCACGTGCACCGGCGCTCCCGGAGCGTGCCGGCGGGCGTTGGTGAGGGCCTCCTGGGCCGTGCGGAGCACCGTCTCCCGCTCGCCCGCCGCCAGGCCGGCCGGCTCGCCGTCGATCTGCAACGTGGCGTCGGGGGCGTCGGCGACGAGCGCCCGCAGCCCCTCGACGACGTCGACCGGTTCCGAGCGCAGGGCGGCGACGGCCTTGCGTGCCTCCGCCAGCCCGTCGGCGGCCAGCCGCTGCGCCCGCTCCACCTGCGCCACGGTGTCCGGCGGGGCGCCGTCGCGCAGCAGCATCAGCCGTGCCCCCTGCAGCTGCACCGCGAGCGCGGACAGCGAGTGCGCGAGCACGTCGTGGACGTCCCTGGCGATCCGGGCGCGCTCGTCGAGGGCCGCGGCGCGGGCGTGCTCCTCGTGCGCCCTCGCGGTGGCGACGACGGCCAGCTCCCGCTGCTCGGCCCGGCTGGCGCTCTCCCGGCGTCCCATCCCGAACAGCAGCGCCGCCACGAGCAGGAGCACGAAGACCGCGACGACGGCCGGTGCGGACCCGAGGCTCACGGCGACCAGGCCGACGACCATCGCGGCGAGCGTCCCCACCGCGGCGGTGACGGGGAGCCTGACCGCGGCCACCAGCACCGCGTAGACGAGGAACGCGAACGGGGTCGTGGACCGCGTGGTGGCCAGGAGCGCGACGCCGCCCAGGCCGGTGGCGGCGATGCCGACGGGAGTCCACCACACCGGCGGGTTCTCGCGCATCCAGCCGAGTAGTGCCCAGCCCGTGGTGGCGATGGCCGCGGCGGCCACCGCGCCGAGCGGGTGCACGGGCGGTGGCTCTCTCACGAACGCCGCCACCAGCACGATCGGCAACCAGACCAGGTTGCCCGCCACCCGCAGCGGGCCGCGTTCCGCGATCACGGGTCGAGTCTGGACCCCGCCACGGCGCCGCGTCGATCACGGGCGCCTGGCCGCAGCGGCCTCCCGTCGGCCCGGACCCGGTAGCTGAGCACCGCGTACTGCGCGGCGAGGCTCACCCCCACCGAGAGCGCCACGGTGGTCGCAGCGGCCGCCCGCGCGTCGCCGGTGGTCAGGACGGCCACGCCCACCCTGGCGCCGATCGAGACCACCCAGAGCACCAGGAGCGGCCAGCCACCGCGCTGGTAGAGGTAGCCGTCGCGCTCGGTCAACCGGACCGCGGCGCCCCGAGCGGCCCCGAGCCCCACCATCAGCAGGAGGTCGAGCACCACCACCCCGACCGCCGCGCCGGTCCAACGGATGTCGGCGTTGTAGGCCTGGTCGAGCCCGACCAGCACGAGGACGACCGGCAGCACCACGGCCCGTCGGAAGGACACGAACCGGCCGCTGAACTGCCGCGACAGCACCCAGACGAGCACGAGGCCCGCGAGCGCGTACGAGAGGATCTCCATGCCGACGACCCTGCTGCGTGCGGGCCCGGTGATCGTCGGCCCGGCGGTGGACCCGGGGTGGAGATCGCGTCTCCACCCCACGGTGGACCCGCGTGCGGGTCAGCCGCTCACCTGCTCCATTCCTCGCTCCAGCCCAGCGCGTCAGGGGGCAGATGGCCCCCGCAGAGCGGGATGAGCACGGTCCGGCCCCCGTACCGGTCGGGGTCCGCCCGTAGCGCGGCCACCCCGGCAGCACCGGCGGGCTCGACGAGGAGCCCGACGTCGGCGGCCAGCCACCGCGTCGCGCTCCGGAGCTGCTCCTCGCTGACCACGACCATGTCGTCGACGTGATCGAGCATCGCCGCGACCGACTCCGGGAACGGCTCGCGAACGGCGATCCCGTCGGCGACGGTGGTGGCGCTCGCGGTGGTGACCACCCGGCCCGCCCGCCACGAGAGGGCGGGAGCCGCGGCGTTCTCGGCGCAGACGCCGACGACCTGGACCTCGGGGTTGCGGTGCCGCAGCCATTGGGCGACACCCAGGATCAGCGCGCTGTTGCCGACGGGAACGAGCGCGACGTCGGGCAGCGTCCCGGCCTCGGTGACCTCGAGCGCCATCGTCGCGGCCCCCGCGGCGATCCACGGGTCCCGGCCGTCCTGCACGAAGCTCAGCCCGGACGCGCTCGCGAACTGCCGGGCGCTCGCGATGGCGGAGTCGTAGTCGGGGCCACCGACCTCGACCTCGGCCCCGAGAGCGCGGATCGACTCGACCTTCGCCGGGTTCGCCGACGCCCCGACGAAGACCCGGCACGAGGTCCCGGCCGCGCGGGCCGCATAGGCCAGCCCCTGGCCGAAGTTCCCCGCCGACGCGCACACCACCCCGCCGGCCGTCGACCCGACCTCGCGCATCCACGTGACCGCCCCGCGACCCTTGAACGATCGGATCGGGTTGAGGGTCTCGACCTTGAGCACGGCCCGGGCGCCCCCGGCGTCGAGCGCGGTGCCGGACAGGAGGGGGGACCCGGCGAACACAGGGTCGAGGTGCTCCGCGGCGTGCCGGATCTCCTCGACCGACGGCACCACACGTTCCCCCATGCCCCGATCATGGACCGCCGAGCCCCCTGCGACCAGCGCCGCCGTCCGCCGGAGCCCACCAGGCGTCAGCTGCCCCGGCCGCCGTCCGGGCCCGTCGGGTGGCCGACGGGGTTCGCGTCGGCGGGGGCGTCGCCGGTGCCGTACGGCTCCCGCCGGACGGGCGTGGAGCCGGCGCCCTTGCCGGTGGCGGTGCGCTTGCTGGAGGTGCCACGCAGGCGCGGCATCGCGGTCAGCACCGCGATGGCCACGAGCGCGATGAGGCCGATCCTGACGATCGTGTCGGTGTCCACGCCGGTCCCCTCCTCCTGGCTGTGGGTCTGCCGTCCGGACGGACGGCCCGTCCCCCTCGGCCGGTGAGCCGAGTGTGGGGGCGATCACAGCGGGGAGGCCAGGAACTTGGGCGAACCTTGAGGCTGGCGGCGCGGGGTGGGTCCGGCAGCCCCTCAGCGGGGCCAGGTGGAGGTCTTCCACGCGCCGGGGCCCGGGTGCAGCGGCACGCGGAACCTGGTCACGGGGTCCGACCAGCGGTCCCGGACGGCCGGCGCCGACGTCGTGCCGGGTGTGGCGGCCGCCGCGGCGAGCACCACGGTCAACGCGGCCACCTCCTCATCGGTCGGGTCGCCCCGCACCACCCGGAACAGCGCCCGGCGCTCCTCGGGGGTCGCCTCGCCGGGCGCCGTCACAGCGGGATGTTCCCGTGCTTGCGGGCCGGCACGGCTTCCCGCTTGGTGGCCAGCAGCCGCAGGGCACGCGCGATGTGGCCGCGCGTGTGCGACGGCGGGATGACGCCGTCGATGTAGCCGCGGTCGGCCGCGATGTAGGGGTTGGCCAGGGTGTCCTCGTACTGCTGCTGCAGCTCGGCCCGCCGGGCGGCGAGCTCGTCGCCCTCGAGGCCCTTGAGCTCCTTGCGGTAGAGGATGCTCACCGCTCCGGCCGAGCCGGTCACGGCGATCTGCGCGGTCGGCCAGGCCACGTTGACGTCGGCACCCAGGTGCTTGGACCCCATCACGTCGTACGCGCCGCCGTAGGCCTTGCGGGTGATCACCGTGACCTTCGGGACCGTGGCCTCGGCGTAGGCGTAGATCAGCTTGGCGCCGCGGCGGATGATCCCGTTCCACTCCTGCTCCGTGCCGGGCAGGAAGCCGGGCACGTCGACGAACGTCAGCACGGGGACGTTGAACGCGTCGCAGGTGCGGACGAACCGGGCCGCCTTCTCGGAGGCGTCGATGTCCAGGCAGCCGGCGAACTGCGTCGGCTGGTTCGCCACGACGCCGACCGACCGGCCGTCCACCCGGCCGAAGCCCACCACGATGTTGGGCGCGAACAGCTCGTGCACCTCGAGGAACTCGCCGTCGTCGAGCACCCGGTTGATCACCTCGCGGATGTCGTACGGGGTGTTCGGGGAGTCCGGGATGATGCTGTCGAGCTCGAGGTCGGTGTCGGTGAGCCCGTCGGCGATCGCGCCGTCCGTCGGCTCCGGCGCAGGGAACGAGGGCGGCTCGGAGAGGTTGTTGGACGGCAGGAAGCTCAGCAGCTCCTTGACGTAGGCGAACGCGTCCGCCTCGTCGTCGGCCAGGTAGTGCGCCACCCCGGACTTCGTGTTGTGGGCCCGGCCGCCGCCGAGGTCCTCGAAGTCGACCTCCTCGCCGGTGACCGTCTTGATGATGTCCGGGCCGGTGATGAACATGTGGCTGGTGCCGTCGACCATCACCGTGAAGTCGGTGAGCGCGGGGGAGTACACGGCTCCACCCGCGGCCGGCCCCATGATCAGTGAGATCTGCGGGACGACACCGGAGCTGCGCACGTTGCGCACGAAGATCTCGGCGTAGAGGCCGAGCGCGACCACACCCTCCTGGATGCGGGCCCCGCCGCCGTCGTTGATGCCGATGACGGGGCAGCCGATCTTCGCGGCCAGGTCCATGACCTTGACGATCTTCTCGCCGTGCACCTCGCCGAGTGCCCCGCCGAACACCGTGGCGTCCTGACTGAACACCGCGACGGGACGGCCGTCGATCGTGCCCGTGCCGGTGACGACACCGTCCCCGAGCGGGCGGTTGGCGTCCATCCCGAAGTTCGTGGAACGGTGCCGGGTGAGGGCGTCGAGCTCGACGAAGGAGCCCGGGTCGAGCAGCTGGTCGACCCGTTCGCGGGCGGTCTGGCGGCCCTTCGCGTGCTGGCGCTCCACAGCCGCCTCGCTGCCGGCGTGCACCGCGCCGTCGATGCGCTGGTAGAGGTCGGCGAGCTTGCCTGCCGTGGTGTGGATGTCGGGCTCGTCGGCCCCGGACGCGTCCCCGACCGGCTCAGCAGCGGCGCTCATCGTCGTCCCTCGCTCATGGCTGGGCAGCTTAATCCGGACAGGTCAACCCGGGGGTGGGCGCCGGGCGCCGCCGACGCCCGGGTCTCGCGCAGCGTCAGCGGTCCACTACGGAAATGGGATTCCCTTCCGTGTTCGGCGGATCCGCTCACTCATTTTCCGGTGATCTGACCGGTGTGGACGAATTCGTCCTAGGATCCTCGATGGCCCGGTTGCCCCGCGCTCTCCGGCTTCGAGTCGAGGGCGGCCGACCCAGGCGAACTTCGAGACCGCCAACGACCGACCGCGACGGACACCCTGAGCCATGTCGAACGATGGCCCGACCACCGTGCCGGATCGAATGCTGCGCGGAGGTGTCGGCGGCAGTTGCTCGCGGTTCTTCTTCGGACACATTCCGTGGCTTCGCCGGGAATGGATCCCGGGAATCGAAGAAGGTGAGCGAGCGTGATGCCGGCTGGTGGAGAACTCCTCGGGCGCACCTTGGAGATCACGGCACTCCACGATCTCGTCGACGGTGCACCGCAGCGGGGCGGGGCCCTGGTCGTGATCGGCGAACCCGGCGTGGGGAAGTCGGCGCTGCTGACCGCCGCGCAGGGACGCGCGACGGAACGCGGCATCCGGGTGCTCCGGACCGCGGGTGTGCAGTCCGAGGCCACCGTGCCCTTCGCGGCCCTCCACCAGCTCCTGCGACCGATCCTCCCGGCGACCCACGGGCTGCCGGAGGCCCACCGCGAGGCCCTGAGGGTCGCCTTCGGCCTGAGCGACGCGGCGCCCCCTCAGCTGTTCCGCATCGCATTGGCGGTGCTCGACCTGCTCGCGGAGAGCGCGGCGCGCGCCCCGCTGGTCCTGATCGTCGAGGACGCGCACTGGCTGGACCGCGGCACCGCCGACGTGCTGGCCTTCGTCGCGCGGCGCCTGGAGTCCGATCCGGTCATCCTGCTGGCCGCCGGCCGAGAGGGGTCCGAACATCCCCTCGCCGACCCGAGCCTGCCGCAGCTGCGCCTGGCGGCCCTCGACGATGCCGCTGCCGCGCGGCTGCTCGACGCGCACGCGCCCGGCCTCGCACCTGCCCGCCGCGAGCGGCTGCTCGAGGAGGCCGCGGGCAACCCGCTCGCGCTCGTGGAGCTGCCGCGTGCCCTCGAGGACCTCGGTGACGCGCCCGCGCTCCCGCCGTGGCTACCGCTGACCACGCGTCTGGAGCGGGCGTTCGCGGCCCGCGAGTCGGAGCTGCCGACCCGCACGCGTGCGTTGCTACTGGTCGCCGCCCTCAACGACGGCGACTCCCTGGCCGAGGTCGTGCGCGCCGCAGGCGTGCTGGTCGGGGCCGAGCTGTCCGTGGCGGAGATCGCGCCCGCGGTGTCCGCGGCGCTCGTGACCGTCGACGAGACCGCGCCCGACGAGACCGTGTTGCGCTTCCGTCATCCCCTGGTGCGTTCGGCGATCCGGCAGACCGCGGGTCTGGCCCGGCGCCAGGCGGCACACGCCGCGCTCGCGAGCGTCCTGACCGACCAGCCCGACCGGCGCGTGTGGCATCGTGTCGCGTGCCGGCTCGGGCCCGACGACGAGGCGGCGGACGAGCTGGAGGCCGCCGCCACGCGCGCAGCGCGGCGGGGCGCGATCGCGGGTGCCGTCAGTGCGCTGGAACGGGCGGCGCAGCTGACCGAGGACCCCGCACGGCGAGGTGGTCGGCTGCTCCGGGCCGCCGAGTTGGCGTTCGAGATCGGACGCCGCGACCTCGTCCTCAGCCTGCTGCACGAGGCCGAGCCGCTGGAGCTCGGGCCCCTGGAGCGCCCGCGCCTGTCGTGGCTGCGGGAGATGTTCGAGGCGGGCCAGTGGTCGGGCTCGGCGAAGGTCGCCGCCATCGTCGAGATCGCGGACCGGCTGCGGCTCGGAGGCGACGCCTACCGGGCGCTGAATGCGCTCCTGCTGGTGGCGCTGCGGTGCTGGTGGGCCAATCCGGACGGGCACACCCGGGAGCTCGTGGTCGCGGCCGCGGAGCGGATCCCGGTGCCCGAGGACACGCCCGAACTGCTCGCCACCCTGGCGTTCGCCGCCCCCCGCGAGCGGGGTGCCGTCGTCCTCGATCGTGTCGCCCGGCTCGACGCGGACGCCGCGCGCGACCCCGAGACGCTGCGTCTGCTGGGCTCGGCAGCCACCGGTATCGGCGCGTTCCCCGAGGCGCCGCGGTTCCTCGAGGCGGCCGTCGCGGGGCTGCGCGCCCAGGGCCGGCTGGGGCTGCTCGCCTACGCGCTGGTGTCTCAGGCCTGGACGGGGATCTTCCTCGGCGGCTGGCGCGTGGCGATATCGGCTGCCGAGGAGGGCGCGCGGCTCGCGGTCGAGACGGGTCAGCCGACCTGGGCGACGGCCGCGAAGGCGGCCGAGGCGACCGTCGTGGGCCTGCAGGGGGACCAGTCGGCGGCGGAAGCGCTCGCGACGTGCGCGGAGGGCCTGTCGCTGTCGATGGGCGCTACCCCGATGCTGTCGCTCGTCCAGCTCGCTCGTGGGTCCACCGCGCTCGCCGCGGGCCGTCATGCCGACGCCTACGAAGACCTGCGCCGGATCTTCGACCCGGGCGACATCGCTCACCACGGCTACGTCCGTGACTGGGTCCTCGTGGACCTCGTCGAGGCCGCGGTGCACAGCGGGCACACCGACGAGGCGCGGGTGATCGTGCACGAGTTCGAGCCGATCGTCGCCGAGACCCGGTCCCCGCTGCTGCGGGTGAACCTCTGCTCCGTCCGGCCGCTGCTCGCCTCGGACGAGCACGCCGAGGCGCTCTTCCGGGACGCGCTGGGTGCCGATCTGAGCGCCTGGCCGTTCCTGCGGGCCCGGGTCGCGTTCGCGTACGGCACGTGGCTGCGGCGGCATCGGCGTGCGGTGGAGTCGCGCCCGTTGCTCCGCGCGGCTCGGGAGGCGTTCGACGCACTCGGTGCACGGACATGGGGTGAGCGGGCGCGTCAGGAGCTGCGCGCGTCCGGCGAGACGAGCCGGGTGGACGTGCCCGAGGGGCGCGACGACCTCCTCACACCCCAGGAACTGCAGATCGCCCGGATGGCCGCGCAGGGGCTCTCGAACCGCGAGATCGGCCAACGGCTCTTCCTCTCCCACCGCACCGTCGGCACCCACCTGTACCGCACCTTCCCGAAGCTCGGAATCACGTCGCGGTCCGAGCTCCACGGGGCCCTGAGCGGGCCGCGGGTGGTGGCGGTCTAGACCGATTGGTGCGCTCCCCTCCCGCCCGGCGGCGACGCGGGGACGATTTCGGCACGTCCGTCGCCCGCCGGCGTCCATCCGTCGCGGACACCGCGCTGCATCACGCGCCGCGGCCGCACCGTCGGTAGCGTCCGCCCGTATGAACCGGACCGCTCAGCCGCTGGACGCGGATGTGCTGCGCACGTCGCTCGTCGGCCCCTGGGCTCAGCTCGACGTGGTCGAGCGCACCGGCTCCACCAACGCCGACCTGATGGCTGCCGCGGCCGCAGGCGCCCCGGACCGGTCGGTGCTCGTCGCGGAGTACCAGGAGTCCGGCCGAGGCAGACTCGCCCGCACCTGGGTGGCCCCGCCGGGGTCCGGCATCACCGTGAGCGTCCTGCTGCGTCCCACCGGCGTCCCGCCGTCACGGTTCGGCTGGCTGCCGCTGCTCGCCGGGCTCGCCACCCTCGACGCGGTCCGGGAGCTCACCACCGCTCCGGCTGGGCTGAAGTGGCCCAACGACCTGCTGCTCGGCCCGGGGTACCGGAAGGTGGCGGGGATTCTCGCCGAGGTCGCCGACCACGCGCGCCCCGCCGTCGTCGTCGGGATCGGGCTGAACGTGGTGGGGTCACCCCCCGACCAGCCCGGTGCCACGTCGCTGGCGGCCGAGGGTGGCCCGGCCGACCGCACCGCCGTGCTCGTGGCGCTGCTCCGGCGGCTGGCCGAGCGGGAGGCCGAGTGGCGCGATGGCCGTGGCGACCCGGACGCCACCCGGCTGCGCGCCGACTACCGGTCGGGGTGCGCGAGCCTCGGCTCCGAGGTGCGGGTGGAGCTGCCCGGCGGCACGGTCCTCACCGGCATCGCCGAGGACGTCGACCGGGACGGCAGGTTGCTGCTCCTCGACCCGGCGGGCCACCGGCGGGCCGTCGCGGCGGGCGACGTCGTACACCTGCGGCCTGCCGACTGAGCAGTACCGTGGCTGGGTGGCCTACCCGGACGAGCTCCTCGTCGAGGGCGAGCAGGTCGTGATGCACAAGCACCCGCACTGGAAGATGGTCGTCGTCCCGGTGCTGGTGCTGCTGCTGGTGGTTGCGGTCGGCACGTTCCTCGCCGCGGTGGTGCGTGCGCAGACCTGGGCCCCGTGGGCCTGGCTGGCGCTCGCCGTCCTCGCGATGGCGCTCGTCATCCGGTTCACGGTGGTGCCTGTGGTCCGCTGGCGCACCACCCACTTCGTCGTCACCACCCGGCGGGTGCTGGTGCGGGAAGGCGTGCTGTCGCGCCGGGGCATCGACATCCCGATGAGACGCATCAACAGCGTGCAGTTCCGGCACACGATCTTCGAACGGATCCTGGGCTGCGGCACGCTGGTGATCGAGTCGGCGTCGGACGAACCACTCGAGTTCGACGACGTTCCGGGCGTGCAGAGAGTGCACGCGATGCTGTACCAGGAGCTGGCCGACACCCAGGCCTAGGAGCGCGCACGGATCGGCAACTGATCCGTGCAGGATTCGGCACGCCCCCGTTCGGTGCCCCGCAGAGACTGGCGGCAGAGCCGAGAAGACGGGGGCACCATGTTCGAGGAGATCGAGTTCGACGCCGAGGGCGTCACGCTGCGGGGCCGGTTCCACCCCGCCGAGGGCGGTGCGCGGCCTGCTCCGTGCGTGGTCATGACGCACGGCTGGGGCGGCACGATCAGGCACTTCATCGACGACTTCGCCGAGGTCTTCGCAGCCGCGGGGCTGGCCGTGGTGCTGTACGACCACCGCGGCTGGGGCCGGTCCGACGTCGCGGCGGGAAAGCCGCGCCACGAGGTCGACCCGTGGGAGCAGATCCGCGACTACCAGCACGCGATCACCTACGCGCAGAGCCGGCCGGACGTGGACGCCGGGCGCATCGGGGTCTGGGGCACGAGCTTCTCGGCCGGCCACGCCTTCGTGGTGGGCGCGATCGACCGGCGGGTCGGTGCCGTGGTCGGGCAGGCCCCGTTCATCAGTGGCTCCCGCGAGCTGCGGGCACTGGTCCGCGTCGACATGGTGGCGCCGACCCGGGAAGCCTTCGCGGCCGACCGGCAGGCCCGGTACCGGGGAGAGGCGCCCGCCGTGGTCCCGCTGGTCGCCGAGGACCCCTCGGCACAGGCGGGCCTCCCGTCCCGCTCGGCCTACGAGTACTTCTTCGCGCCGGGCGGCGCCGCCGAACGTGACCCGCAATGGGCGAACGAGATCACGCTGCGCAGCGTCGAGTACCTCGCCGGCTACGAGCCGGGGTGGTACGTGCCGCAGATCTCCCCGACCCCGGTGCTGATGGTGGTGGCCCCGGCGGACGACGTGGCCCCCGGCGAGTGGGCGCTCGAGGCCTACGAGCGGGCCTTGCAGCCCAAGAAGCTGGTGACCGTCCCCGGTGACCATTTCGCCGGGTACCGCGGCGCGGGCGCACAGATCGCGAGCACGGCGGCGCGCGACTGGTTCGTCGACCACCTGCTGAAGCGGTCCGAGGGCTGAGCCGCCGGGCGCCGATCACCTGCCCCGGCGCCGTCGTACCTCGCTGGGAGGCATCGCGTAGCGGTCGCGGAACAGCCGGCTGAAGTGCGCCCGGTTACGGAAGCCCCACCGGAACGCGATGTCCCCGACCGAGCCGGACGTGTCCGCCAGTTCGGCACGGCAGCGGGCGAGCCGCTGGTGGCGGATGTGGGCGGCCGGTGTGGTGCCGATGCCGTTGAATGCCGAGTACAGGTTGCGCACCGAGACGGCGTGCGCCGCCGCGATCGTGGCCGGCGACAGCGCCGGGTCACCGAGGTTGTCGTCCACGTACTGCAGCACCCGTTCCCGCAGGTCCCGTCGCGAGTGGCGGGCGAGCTCGCCCCGTCCCGGGTCGAGCAACCTGACCAGCTGCACGGTCAGTGCCGCTGAGGCGGCGCGCGCCCCGTCGTCCATCCCCGTGAGCTCGGTGCTGAGCAGGGCCAGCAGCCCGACCAGCGCGGTCGGAACCGGCGCGGTGCGGGACGGGAAGGCCAGGAACCTGCCGCCGAATCCGGGCAGCGCCGCGGCGGCGACCGCGCGCGGCAGGATCAGGGTGCGCTTGTGCAGCGGCTCGATCACCTCGTAGCCGACCGGCGCGTCCCCGTGCCAGAGCAGGAGATCGCCGGGCCCGATCACCGCGGACTCGTGCCCGAGGTCGACGAGTTCCCGCCCGGACACCACGTACTGCAGGCCGACCACGTCGCAGGCGGAGACGGCGACCTGCCGGCGGCTGCGAACCCCTCGGTGCGGGGAGGCCCGCGTGTCGACCAGCGTCAGGTCCCCCAGGTGGTGCTCGCGCACCTCCGCGGAGAAGGCCTCGACCGGGGGCTCGGACAGGTCGACGGCGAACGGCAGGTGCGTCGCGCCGAGTACGTCGCGCCAGGCGTCGAAGCGGGAGCCCGGCGGGCAACCGGTGGAGGCCCATCTCCGATCGCCGGGCCCTGTGCTGCGGCTCACGTCCGGCTCTCCCACGAACGTCGAGACTACGGCCGGGCGGGCCGGGCGGCCCGCGGTTCCGGCCTTTTCGAACGACTGCGTCGTTCGGGCGGCGTGTACGTTGACCCGCCCGCCGAGGGCCACGAAGCTGCGGGGATGAGTGGTGCTGGACGGCCCCGCGAGCTTCCGATGGTCGTGCGCGATCCCACGCTCCCCGACCACGTCACGATCTACGAGGTCGGGGCGCGCGACGGGCTGCAGAACGAGTCGACGGTCGTGCCCGTCGAGGTGAAGGCCGAGTTCCTGCAGCGGCTGGCGCGTACCGGCCTCCGCGTTCTCGAGGCCACCAGCTTCGTGCACCCGAGGTGGGTGCCGCAGCTCGCGGACGCCGCCGACCTGCTGCGCCGGATGGTGCGCGTCGACGGCATCGACTATCCGGTGCTGGTGCCCAACGAGCGGGGCCTCGACCGCGCACTGGCCGCGGGCGTGCGGCACATCGCGATCTTCGCCAGCGCCACCGAGACGTTCGCGAAGCGCAACCTCAACCGCACCCTGGACGAGCAGTTCGACATGTTCGCCCCGGTCGTCGGCCGGGCACTGGCGCGGGGGCTCCGGGTGCGCGGCTACGTGTCGATGTGCTTCGGCGACCCGTGGGAGGGCGCGGTGGCGCCGCACCAGGTGGCCGAGGTGGGACGCAGGCTCGTCGAGATGGGGTGCCACCAGCTGTCGCTGGGCGACACGATCGGCACCGGTACGCCGGGCCACGTCAACGCCGTGCTCGACGCGTGCGTGGCCGGCGGGGTCCCCATCCGGCAGCTCGCCGTGCACTTCCACGACACCTACGGGCAGGCGCTGGCCAACACGCTGGCCGCGTTGCGCCACGGGGTCACCACCGTGGACGCGAGCGCGGGCGGGCTCGGTGGCTGTCCGTACGCCGAGTCGGCCACCGGCAACCTGGCCACCGAGGACCTCGTCTGGATGCTCGACGGCCTGGGCATCCGCCACGGTGTGGATCTCGACGCGCTCGTCGCCACGAGCACCTGGATGGCCCACCACCTCGGCAGGCCGTCACCGTCGCGAGTTGTGCGCGCGCTGGGCGGTCCCTGACCGACAGAGGAGCTGCGCTTCCCGGTCGGCATGCCTACGGTCGGGAGGACTGTCGTCGACGACTGGAGTCCGCTCGTGACACGACTGCGTTTCGGCACCTTCCTGGCCCCGTTCCACCCCGCGGGGGAGAACCCGACCAGCGCCCTGCAGCGTGACCTCCGGCTGGTGCAGCATCTCGACGACCTCGGCTACGACGAGGCGTGGATCGGCGAGCACCACTCCGCCGGCTCGGAGATCATCGCGTCACCGGAGATCTTCATCGCCGCCGCGGCCGAGCGCACGCGGCACATCAAGCTCGGCACCGGGGTGACCTCGCTGAGCTACCACAACCCGTTGTGGGTGGCCGAGCGCATGGTGCTGCTCGACCACCTCACGCGCGGCCGCATCATGCTGGGGGTCGGTCCGGGCTCACTGCCCACCGACTCCGCGATGATCGGGCTGAACCCCACCGACACGCGCGAGCTGCTCGAGGAGAACCTCGACATCGTCATGCGCCTGCTGCGCGGCGACGAACCGGTGAACGCGACGACCCGCACCCACACGCTGGTCGACGCCCGGCTGCACCTGCGCCCGTACTCCGACCCGCTGTTCGACGTCGCGGTCGCGGCGGTCGCCTCGCCGACCGGGCCCCGGCTCGCCGGCCGGTACGGGGTCGGCCTGCTCTCCATCGGCGCCACCCTGACCAAGGAGGGCTTCGACGCGCTGGCGCACCACTGGGGCGTCATGGAGGAGCGGGCCGGGGCGTACGGCACCGCCGTCGATCGCCTGAAGTGGCGCCTGGTCGGGCTCATGCACATCGCGGAGACCCGCGAGCAGGCGTACAAGGACGTCGAGCACGGCATCGAGCAGTGGTTCCGCTACTTCCAGAAGGTGGCGGCGTTCCCGCAGATGGCCGTGGCGGGTGGCGACGTCCGGGAGATGATCGACTTCGTCAACGAGGCCGGTATCGGCGCCATCGGTACGCCCGACGACGCCGCAGCCCAGGTGCAGAAGCTCGTGGACCAGTCCGGTGGTTTCGGCGCCATGCTGCTGATGGCGCACGAGTGGGCCAACCCGGACGCGACCCGGCGGTCCTACGAGCTCATCGCGCAGCACGTGATGCCGAGGTTCCAGGGCCAGGCACAGGCCACGCTCGACGCGAAGGCCCGTGCCACCGAGACCCGGGAGGGGCACGCCGAGCAGCAGAACCAGGCCGTCGCCCACATGACGGAGAAGTACCAGAAGGAGCTCGTCGACCGCGGCTGACGCGACCCCCGGAGTTGCAGCAAAGCCACTTTCACGCAACCAGATGGCATGAACGTGGCTTTGCTGCAACGGGGGCGGGCGAGGAG
>NZ_JAAXKY010000147.1 GCF_012911925.1 Pseudonocardia xinjiangensis
GGGCCGGTGCGGCGGCGATCGCCGCGGCCACCAGGTCGGCCGCCGTGCTGGCCCGGGAGCGCCGGCCGCGGTCGTAGTGCTGGGTGGTGGCGATCGTGGCGTGCCCGACGTCGGCCTGGACGTGCTGGATGCGGGCGTCCTGCTCGAGGGCGATCGTCACGTAGGCGTGCCGCAGGGCGTGCGGGTGCACGCGGTCGGCGAGACCGTCCAGCGCCGGTCCGGCGTGGGCCGCGATGCGCCGCAGCAGCGTGTAGAGGTCGACGCGCGAGCAGCGCCCGCCGTCGCGGGTGGCGAGCATGGGGGTGCTGTCCGCGCCGGTGCGCCCCCGGCGGGCAGGGGCCGCCGACCGGCTCAGGCGGTCGCGTTCGGCGAGGTAGGCCGCCAGCGCGTCGCGCACGAGGTCGGTGAGGTAGACCTCGCGGTGCAGGCCGCCTTTGCCGAGCACGCGGAGCACGTCGTCGCCGCCCGTGCGGTACAGGTCGCCGCGGTCGAGGCCGACCACCTCGGAGATCCGCAGCCCCAGCGTCAGCAGCGCCACCACGGCCACCGCGCGCAGGGCGTAGAGCCGGGCGAGCCGGGGGCTGCGCGAGTAGGGCAGACGCGCCGCCGCGACGAGCAGGGCCTTGAGCTGCTCGGCCGTGAGCCGCACCGTCGGTGAGGCGTCCCGGGCGGTGGAGGACAGGCCCAGCCGGGCTCGGTTGAGCGCTGCCGGGTTCGCCGCGACGACGCCGGTCTCGGCGAGGTGCCCGTAGAGCGCCGACAGCGTGGAGAGCATCCGCTGGCGCGTGCGCCGTTGCGCGCCGGCGGCGTCGAGGGCGTGCAGCCAGGCCTTGACGTGGCGCGCCGTGGCGTCGCGGGGGTCGAGGGTCTGGCGCGCACACCACCGGAACCAGGCGAGGTCGTGCAGCGGGCCGGCCGGTGCCGGCGGCGGGGTGCCACGGCCGGAGCGTGCGGACTGCGCTCCGCCGATGGCGTCGACCCAGGCGATCGGCAGGCCCAGCGCGTAGGCGTAGGTGCGGCGGGTGCCGGCGTTGGCGTACTGGCCGAGCCAGTCGAGCAGCTGGCCGCGCAGCCCCTCGGGATCGGCGACGCCGGGCCAGTCCGAGACACCGGAGGCCAGGGATACCGGTGCGGCAGCGGAGCGGGAGCCGGCCAGCGCCTCCAGGACGGCCAACGGCTCGGACGCTGCCATGATCGGCAGCCTAGCGCTGCGCTCCGGCCCCGCCCTACCGCTGCCGGACCGGTTCGGGCGTGCTGCTCTGCCAGCCGTTCCCGGTGCGCCGGAAGCCGCCGGGCACGTCGGTGAGCTCGCGGTTGAGCACCTTGCCCGACGGGCTGCGCGGCAGCGCGTCGATGAACGCGATCACCCGGGGCACCTTGTACCCGGCGAGCTCCACCCGGCACCGCTGCTCGATGTCCTCAGGTGTGTGGCTGACACCGTCCTCGAGCACCACCACGGCCTTGACGCTCTCGCCCCACTCCTCGTCCGGCACGCCGACCACGGCGACCTCCCGAACACCAGAGATGCCGCGGATGGCCTCCTCGATCTCGGCCGGGTAGATGTTGATACCGCCACTGACGATCACGTCCTTGAGGCGCCCGGCGATGAAGACGAAGCCGTCCTCGTCCTGGTATCCCAGGTCGCCGGTGCGGAACCAGCCGTCGCGGAACGCCTCGTCGGTGCGCTTCGGGTCGCCGAGGTAGACCGGTCCGGTCAGCAGGCCCCGTTTCGCGACCTCCCCGACCTCGCCCGCGCGCCGGAACCCACCGTCGGGGTTGAGGATGGCGACCTCGGTACGGAAGAACGGCCGCCCACAGGACTCCGCCTTCGGGCCGAACGGGTCCTCCAGGTTGATGGTGACGCACGCCGTCTCGGTGCCGGCCAGGAACTCGCCGATCCGCGCCTCGGGAAACGCCCTGGCGAGCCTGCGCTTCAGCGTGCCGCCTGCCCGCGCGCCGGAGCTGAGCACCAGGCGGAGCGAGCTCGTGTCGACGGGCTCGGCCGAGCTCTCCGCCGCGTCGGCCAGCCGGTCGAAGATCACCGGCGCGCCCGGGAGCACCGTCGGCCGGTCGTGGGCGATCGAGTCGAGCACGTGCCGCGCGTCGAAGCGGCGGTGGATGTTCAGCGTGCCGCCGACGTAGAGCTGCTGCAGTGCACAGGTGAACCCGAGGCCGTGGAAGAGCGGCCCCACCACCAGCTCGACGTCGTGCGGCCCGATCCCGAGCTCGACGCTCATCTCGGCCCAGCCCTGGACGGTCACCCGGTGCGGGATCACGCACACCTTCGGCGATCCGGTCGTCCCGCTGGTGAGCGCCAGCCGGAACGGCGTGGACTCGTCGATCTCGGGCAGCCGCGCACCGGCCGGGTCGACGACGACGTCCTCGTAGTGTCGGACGTCCTCGGCGCGTTCGTGCAGGGGCGCCACCGGGTCGCCAGAGGTGTCCCGTAGCCGGGCCACGGCCAGCTCCCCGTCCGGGACGCCGGCCCCCGCCGGGCCCAGAGCGTCGAGCACGTCGGTGACGATCGCCGTCGCGCCGGTGACCCGCAGGGCGCGCGCCACCTCGCCGGCCACGAGGCGGGGGCTCAGCGGCACGATCGGACAGCCCGCCTTGGCCAGGCCGTACATGAGCTCGATGTACTCGATCCGGTTGCCCGCGTAGAGGCCGACCGGTTCACCGCTGCGGACGCCGTAGTGCGCGAGCCCGGCGGCGACGCCGGTGGAGCGGTCCTCGAGCTGCTGCCAGGTGAGGGTGTGCTCTCCCTCGACCACCGCCACCCGGTCGCGACTGGCGGGGTTGGAGGCGTGCAGCCGCGGCACGTCCCCCACCCGCAGCGCCCGGTGGTACGGGTCCGTCAACACTGCCACTGCGTGCCTCTCCCTCTGCGGCCCTGCGTGCCTGCTGCACTAGCCCCGGAAATCGGGCGACCGCTTGTCCAGGAACGCCGAGAGGCCCTCCCACGAGTCGTCGCTCTGGGCGAGCCAGGACTGGCCCAGCCGCTCGATGTCGCGGCCCGTGTGCGGATCGACGCCCTCACACATGTTGATCACGTGCTTCGCCAGGCCGATCGCCCTCGGGGCGCCCGTCATGAGATCGGCCGCGAGGGCCTCCACGGTGGCCACGAGCTCCGCGCCGGGCACCACCTCGGAGACGAGCCCCATCGCCCCGGCCTGCGCGGCGGTGTACTGCCGGCCGGTCATGACCATCTCCTTGAGCCGTTCGACGCCGATGAGACGGCTCATCCGCGAGCACGCACCGGACGCCGGGATGACGCCGATGTTGATCTCCGGGAGCGAGAAGGTCGCTTCCTGCGCCGCGATCCGGAAGTCGCACGAGACCGCCAGCTCCACCCCGCCACCGGCGCACGGCCCGTTGACCGCCGCGATGACCGGCTTCTCGATGGTCTCGATGTCGTCGAAGGTCGAATGGTTGGTGCGCACGAAGGACCGGTAGCTGTTGCCCGGCAGGCCGCGTTGCCACCGCAGGTCGTTGATGTCGCGGCCGGCACTGAAGCCGCGCCCGGCCCCGGTGATGACGACCACCCGGATCCCGTCGTCGTAGGTGGCCTCCCACAGCGCTGCCCTGAGCTCGACGAGCATCCGCCAGTCGAAGGCGTTGAGCCGCTCGGGCCGGTCGAGCGTGATCCAGCAGATCCCGGCGGTGCCGCCGGCGTGCATGCGTACCCGCTGGAACTCCGCGGGGCTCACGAAGTACGGCGACGGGGGTACCTGCGAACCGCCGGCCGTCGAGGTGCGGGCCGGGCCGTCGCCACCGACGGAGGTCACGCGTCACCCCGGCGTGGCCCGTCCTTCTGCCCGCTCGCAATGACCACCAGGGGAACGCTAATCGGAATTCAGAATTGCGCCCACGGGGCGTGGGGATTCACACACGGCCGGACGGCAGTTCCCACTCCGATGCCAGGAATGTTGCGTATGGTCGCAAAGGTATGGGCGATTCGAGGTGTGGGCGGTATACACGGCATGACGCCGATGGCCCGGACGTACGTCGGACCTACCGGCCGGCGGAGTGAGCGTCGACGATGTGCGCGATGGACTCGGTCAGCTGCCGGGCGAAGGGAATGTTCAGCCACTCGTCCGGAACGTGCAGGTTCGAGTCGGGTCCCAGTGCTCCGGTGACGACGAACTGGGCGTCCGGGTAGCGCCTCCCGAGCGTCTCCATGAACGGGATCCCGCCGCCGAGACCGGCGCTGCGGCAGGGCTCGCCGTACACCTGCTCGGCGACGTCCACCAGGGCGGCGGACAGCCACGGCGCGACGGCAGGTGCGTGCCACCCGTTGATGGTCATGGCGTCGGTGACCTCGACCCGCGCGCCGTAGGGCACGTCGGTCGTCACGACCTTCTCGAGCGCGGCGCGTGCCGTCTCGGCGTCGACCGGGGGCGGGAGGCGGAAGCTCAGTCGCAGCGACACCGCATCGAGCAGGACGGCCCCCGCGCTCGATGCCTCCGGGAGACCGGCGGCGCCGATGACCGACAGCGCCGGACGCCAGGTGTTGTTCACGATCAGCTCGACGTCGTCGGCGACGAGCGGCACGACGCCCTCGACCAGGGGGAAGCGCCGGGTGACCCGGCCAGGGTCGAGGGCGACGAGCTCCTCGACCTCCTCGCGCAGGCCGTCCGGGAGGGGGGCGTGCATCTCGGGCACCCTGACCTCGCCGGTCGCGGGGTCCTCGAGACGGTCGAGGAGCCCGCGCATGACGAGGAACGGGTTGGGCACGATGCCGCCGCCCAGGCCGGAGTGGACGGGCGTGTCGAGGACACGCACGGTCACCGTCGCCTGGACCGCGCCGCGCAGGCTGGAGGTCAGCCACAGCCGCTCGTAGTCGTCGCCCCCGCTGTCCAGGCACACCACCAGCGTCACGTCGCCGAGCCGATCGGAGAGATGCTCCAGGTAGACGGGCAGGTCGGGACTGCCGGACTCCTCGCCCGTCTCCAGCAGCACCACGGCCCGGGCATGTTCTCCGCCGGCGGCCCGCACCGCGCCGAGTGCGGTCACCGCCGCGTAGGCCGCGTACCCGTCGTCGACCGAGCCCCTGCCGTACAGCCGGTCGCCGCGCCGCACCGCCTGCCAGGGGCCCAGCCCCGGGGACCACTCGCCCAGGGCGGGCTGCTTGTCCAGGTGCCCGTAGAAGACCACCGTCCCGCTCGATGCCGACCCCGCCGTCGCGGGCACCTCCACCAGCAACAGGGGCGTACGGCCGTCGAGCTCCACCACCTGGCAGGCCACGCCGGGCAGACCGGAGGACTCGACCCACCGCCGCACGTGGTCGACCGCCGCGTGCAACTGCCCGCCGGCGCGCCACGAGGGGTCGTAGGCGGGAGACACGGCAGGGATCTCCACCAGTTCCGAGAGGCTGGGGATCACGTGGTCGGCCCACGCCCGGTCGACCGCGTCGCGCACGCGCGCATGCTCCATAGCCGAGATCGTAGGTGGCCGGTGCCGCCGCCCCGGCGGGCGAGCACCCCGGCACACCGAGCCAATCGCCCGTTGCGGGTGATGCGCCCTGCGCCGGGGCCGTCGACGGTGGCGTCCCGGTTCGGCGGAGGGAATATCCATGCGGATGGTCGTTGATCTGAACCGTTGCCAAGGATATGCACAATGCGTCCCGCTGGCGCCGGAGGTCCTCCATCTGCACGGTGAGGAGGCGCTCATGTATGACCCGAACCCGGACGACTCGTTGCGCCAGCACGTCCTGCGAGCCGCAGCCTCCTGCCCCGTTCAGGCCATTGTCGTGGACCGGCTGGACGAGATCGGGAAAAGCTCGTGAGAGCGGAGCTCATTGCGGACGTGGTGGCGGAGTTCAAGGCCTACGGCCGGATCGTCATCGTCGGCGCCTCCCTGGCCGGGCTCCGCGCCGCCGAAACCCTGCGCGACGAGGGCTTCACCGGGCCACTGACCATCATCGGGGACGAGAAGCAGGAGCCCTACGACCGTCCTCCGCTCTCCAAGCAGGTGCTGAAGGGACTGGCGCGGGCCGACCACACCCTGCTTCCGCGGATGCGGAAGGTCGATGCGGACTGGCGGCTCGGGGTGGCCGCCACCGGCCTCGACCGCCGCGTCAAACAGGTGCGTCTGGCTGACGGTGAGCAGGTTCCGTTCGACCGCCTGCTGATCGCGACCGGCACGCGCTCGCGGCCGTGGTTCAACCCGCAGGAGGCCGCGCTGGAGGGCGTGTTCACGCTGCGCACCGCCGATGACGCGGGCCGGCTGCGGGCGGCGCTGGCGGCCGGGCCGGGGCGGGTCCTGATCGTCGGCGCCGGCTTCATCGGCTCGGAGATGGCCTCGGTCTGCCGCGAGCTCGGTCTCGCCGTGACGGTCGCCGAGCGCGCCGAAGGCCCACTCGTCGGCGCTCTCGGAGGCGTGATCGGCGACATCGCCGCCGAGATGCAGCGTGACCACGGGGTCGACCTCCGCACCGGCGTCTCGGTCGAGGCGCTGGAGGGAGACGCGCAGGGACACGTGCGCCGCGCCCGGCTGTCGGACGGGACCACGCTCGACGTCGACGTGGTCGTGGCTTCGCTCGGTTCGATCCGCAACACCGAATGGCTGGAGGGCGCGGGCCTCGCCTCCGGCCGTTGGGGCGTCGCGTGCGACGCAGGCTGCCGGGTCTTCGACATCAACGGGGTGGTGACCGACAGCATCTTCGTCGCCGGCGACATCGCCCGCGCACCGCACGTGCTCTACGACTACCAGTTCCTCGTGCAGGAGCACTGGGACAACGCCGATGTCGGAGGCCGGGTCGCGGCGCACAACATGGTGAGCCTCGAGCCCCAGCGCCGTCCGCACCTGCCGTTGCCCGCGTTCTGGTCGGGGCAGTTCGGTGTCAACATCAAGGGCGTCGGCGTGGGCCCCTTCGCCGACGAGATCGTCATCACCCAGGGATCGGTGACGGACCGGCGTTTCGCCGCCGCCTACGGCCGTAACGGCCGCATCGTCGCCGCCGTGACGTTCAACCACGGCAAATGGCTGGAGTACTACGGGGCCCTGATCGAGCGGTCGGCCCCGTTCCCGCCCCCTCCGCCCGGTTACGACCATCCCGACGGTATGCAGCCGATGCCGGCCCGATTCCCGACGCCGGGCGCCCCGACGGGGTGGCCGGACGTCGTCCTGACCGGCCACGACCCGACCGAGCGCGGAGCCGAGTACGAGTACCGGACGAAGAAGCGCTGAGCGAGAGCCCGAAAGGCGAAAGGAGGCATCCATGAGGCCGGAGATCGCCTGGGCGGAGGCCATGAAGTTCGAGAACCGCCACGACCCGTACCGGTTCTTCGACGAGCTCCGGAAAACGCCGGTGGCGCGGGTGGCGGACGACATCTACGTCGTCACCGGCTACTGGGAGCTCCTGGCGTTGGCCCACGATCCGCGGGTGAGCTCCGACATCAGCCGTAGCCCGCTGCAGGCCAAACGGGCCGCCGCGCAGGAGCCCCCGCCCGAGGCCGAACACCTCACGGCATACGGCCGGCAGCCGAGCATGATCATGTCCGATCCGCCGTACCACGATCGCGCGCGCCGCCAGGCCATGCGGCAGTTCGGCCCTCCCCATTCGCCGGACCTCATCCCGAGCATGGAACCGGGTATCGAGCGGCTCTGCAACGAACTGCTCGGAAAAGCTGCCGGCAAGACCCGGATCGACATCGTCGACGAGTACGGCTACCGGGTTCCGGTGACGGTGATCTGCAAGATTCTGGGCGTTCCGCTGGAGGACGAGAAGGCGTTCCACGCCTGGATCTTCGACTTCATGGCAGGTCTCGACCTGGGCCCGGAGGCGGCCACCGAGGAGGGCAAGGTCCGGGCCGCGAAAGGAAGGGAGAGTACGGCAGCGCTCACCGAGTACCTGCGGGGGCTGATCGACGGGTATGTCCGGAAGCCCGGCGAGGGCCTGCTCTCGAGACTGGTGAACGACGATGGCCCGGACGGACCCATGGCGCCCCCGGAGGCAGCGGCCAACGCGCTGCTGCTGCTCATCGCCGGTCACGACTCCACGGTCAACACGATCTCCCATTGCGTGCTGACCCTGCTGCGCAACCCCGGGAGCGTTGAACTGCTGCGTCGCAGGCCAGGGCTGATCCCCCGGGCCATCGAGGAGGTCCTGCGCCTCCAGTCGGCGGTCCAGTTCTTCCCCAGCAGGTCCGCCACCGCCGACATCGAGGTCGGTGGCACGGTCATCCCGGAGGGCTCGGCGATCTTCCTCATGTACGGGGCCGCCAACCGCGATCCCGGCCGTTTCCCCGACCCGGGCAGGTTCGACCCCGAACGTCGCGCCAACGAGCACTTCGGCTGGGGCAGCGGCATCCACACCTGTTTCGGGGGTCCGCTGGCGCGCCTGGAGGTGAACGTCGCACTGGAGGTCTTCCTGCAGCGCGTGGAGAACCCACGGCTCGTCGTCGATCCGCCGCCGTACCGGCGCAACCAGATCTTCCGCGGCCCGCAACACCTGTTCATCGACTACGACCGGATCAGGGAGCATTCGTAAGCTGCACGTTCCTACTGCAGTAATCGCTGAACTGCTCGCGAGTGAAATCGGCCCGGCGGGTCAGGAACCCGCTCATTTCAATCACATCTCGTACTCCCTGTGATGGCAAGGCCGACGGCGGTGGCCTGGAGCAGGCGGGACAGGCGTGGCTCGAAGTCGAGCGCGGCGTGCGCCCAGCGGGGTTCCTGCGCGTAGAGCTCGGCGAGGGTCGCGGTGGGATGGGACACCTGCCACAGGTAGGCCGTGACGCCGAGCGCCGTGGTGATGAGGCCCTGCACCTGCGCGGTGGTCATGGTGCCCGCGCCGGCGAGGGCGTCCACGATGGCGTCGTAGGCCGCGAAGGACCTGGTCTTGTAGCGACGGGCGCGCTCGATCGTGACCTCGCCCTCGAGGCTCAGCGGGGTGTGGGTGAGCAGGTCGCAGAACAGGGGCAGTGAGGCGAGGGTGGTGGCCACCGCGGCGGCGGTCCGCGCCGGCGTGAGGTCCCGGACGTCGGCGAGGTGGGCCGTGAGGGTGTCGCGCCACTGGTCCCAGCCGCGTTCGGCCAGCTCGAGCAGGAGTTCCTCCTTGCTGTCGAAGTAGCGCCGGACGGCCGACGGGTGCAAGCCCGCTGCCTCCGTGACGGCCGCGAGGGTGATGTGGCGAACCCCGCCGCGGGCGGTGGCCAGGGTGCGAGCGGCATCGAGGAGGTCCTCGGCCCGGCGGAGTTTGGCCTCGTGGGAGCGGGCCCGGCGGTGCACGCCCCAATGTAACGCAAGCAGGGTGCGTTGCCGTGCTAGCGTCCAGTTAACGCAATCAAGTTGCGTAGAGTCCGCGCGCAGGGATTGTGCGCGGCCGAGGACAGGAGACCGTCCATGCATGCCGCAGTCGTCACACGGTTCGGAGAGCCCGGAGTCTTCGAGCTCACCGAGCTGCCGGATCCGGTCCCGGGACCCGGGCAGATATCCATCGACGTCAGCCACGCCGCCGTCGGCCTGATCGACGTCTTCATCCGGCAAGGCCTGTACAAGGAGAGGGCGGGCCTGCCGCAGCCGCCCTACGTGCCCGGCCTCGAAGTGGCCGGCACCATCCGCGCGCTCGGCGACGGCGTGGAGGGCTTCCGGGTCGGGGAGCCGGTGGTGACGCTCTCGGGCACCGGGGCCGAGGGCGGTTACGCCTCGGTCGAGGTCGTGCCCGCGGCCCTGACCGCCGGCTTGGAGGGCACCGGGGTGGACCCCGCCGTGGCGGCAGCCGCGGTGCCGAATGCTGCCACCGCGTACCTGGCGCTCACCGGCGTGGCGCATCTCCAGCCGGGCGAGCGGGTGCTGGTGCACGGGGCACTGGGCGGGCTGGCCTCCGCCTTTCCCGGAGTGGCCCGCACCCTGGGGGCCGCCGGCGTGGTCGGCACCGTGCGCCGCAGTTCGCTGGCGGCCGCGCAGGCCTCTGCGCTGCCCTACGACGAGATCGTCGTGGGCGAGGACCTCGTCGAGGCCGTCGGCGAGCAGCGTTTCGACGTGGTGGTCGACCCGGTCGGCGGCCGGTTGCGCACCGACAGCCTGCAGGTGATGGCCCCGATGGGCCGGATGCTGCTCGTGGGCAACGCCGGCGGCGACTGGGAGCACACCGTGCCCACCAACACCCTGTGGGGCGCCAACCTCGCCCTGCTCGGCTTCGCGGTCGGCTTCTACCTGCCCGCCCACCCCGAGCTGGTCCGCCCGGCCGTTCAGGGCGCCGTCGACGCCATCAGGCAGGGCCTGGTCGACATCCGCACCGAGACCCTGCCGCTGGCCGAGGCCGCCGAAGCCCACCGCCGCCTCGAGAACGGCTCGGTGGGCGGCCGCGTCCTCCTGGCCCCCTGAGCCATCCTGGATCACGTGATGCAGGAGCTCGCTTTCGACGTGCAGGGCCGCGGCAGCGGACAGCTGACGCTGCGCACCGACCACGTGCTCACCGGGGAGCCGCGGCGACCCGTACGCGCCGGCTGTCGCCGTCGGAGAGGAACGCGGCCAGGTCCCGTCCCTGCTCGGCGACGGCGGAACGGTCGGCGCGGGAGAAGCGCCGCAGCGGGGTGACGATCACGGTGGCGGCCTCGACGCTCCAGGTCGCGGCGACCCGGCCGTCGACCAGGACGACGCGAGCGCCGGCGACGGACAGGCCGCGGTGCGCGTCGTCGATGATCCGGCTGCGGTCGTGGTAGCCGAGGAGAGCGTTGTCGAACGCCGGCAGGAACCGCACCGGGGCGGGGGTGTCGGGATCGGGGCGCGGCGCGTCCGGGAGGTCCAGCAGCTCCCGGCCTCGCTCGTCGCGGAAGGTGACCAGCTCCCCGCGGATCGCGGCCACCGCGGCCGGGAGTCCGGCGAGACCGCACCAGGCGCGCAGGTCGGCAGCAGCGGCCGGGCCGAACGCGGCGAGGTAGCGCCGTACCAGCGCTGCGCCGACCGGATCGGAGCCCGCCGGGGCCGGCGGGTCGATGTCGCGTCCCAGCCAGGAGGACAGCACGACGTTGCGCACTCCCGCCCTCGTGCGCCACAGCCCGCGCGGTGGCAGCTGCGCCACCGGGATGAGGGCGGCGATCAGCATCTCGCCCAGTGCCCGTGGGCCCGGCGCCGGCCAGCGGTCGGCCAGCGCCCGCGCGAGCTCGGTCATCGAGCGGGGCTCGCCGTCGGCCAGCACCGCCCGGCCCGCGGCGGCGAGCTCGTCGAGGTCGATCCCGGCGAGCTCGCCGCGATAGACCCCGAGCACCCGCTGGCGCAGCATGGCGTCGTGGCGCGCCCGCCAGGCCAGGATGTCCTCGGCGGTGAGCAGGTGCACGGTGCGGCGCATGAGGTGGGTCCGCACCACGCTCCGCCGGACCAGCAGGTCCGAGAGCGTCGCCGGGTCGAACGCGCGCACCCGCGACCAGAGCCCGACGAACGGTTCCTGCGGCTCCTGCGCCTGCAGTCCGCACAGGTGCGCGACGGCGTTGAGCACCGGCACATCGGCGTGCTCGAGCAGCATCTGCCGGGCGAGCGTCGCGCGGTTGAGAGCCCGGGTGTCGAGAACGGTCATCTGCTGACGCCGCTCAGGTGGATCGCTGCCCGTCGAGCGCCTCGCGCAGGATGTCGGCGTGCCCGGCGTGCTGGGCGGTCTCGGCGATGACGTGCATCAGCACCCGGCGCACGCTGCGCACCGCTCCCGGCTCGTTCCAGGGCGCCTCCGGCAACGGGTGCGTCGCCGACAGGTCGGGGACGGCGGCGACGATCTCCGCGGTCCGGGCGGCGACCTGCTCGTAGCGCGCGAGGATCCCGGCCGACGTCTCGCCGGGCAGCATCCGGAACTCGTTCTGGTGGTCGATCGCCCACCGCGGGCCCTCGCCTGCGGTACCGGCCGCGAGGTCGGCCCAGGTGACACCGTCGGGCAGGTCGTAGCTCAGCGCCGACGGCCCGTCGACCACGAAGCGCAGCCACCCCTCCTCGATGGACGCGACGTGCTTGACCAGCCCGCCCAGGCACAGCGCACTGGCCGTCGGGCGCTCGCCGAGCTGCTCGTCGCCGAGCCCGCGGATGGTGGTGGTCAGGGCGGATCGCGCGGTCGCCAGCGCGTCGAGCAGGTCGATCCGCTCGGCGTCGAGGGTGGAGGGGGCCGCGGTGGTGTCGTTGACTGGCACCCGGCGACAGTCGCAGACGAAGCGGCCAGGGAGTGGCCGCTTCTGCGGGCACCATCGGATCGTGCCGAAGACCTCAGCGCGACTGCTGTCGTTGCTCTCGCTGCTCCAGGCGCGCCGGGACTGGCCCGGGCCCCTGCTGGCCGAGCGGCTGGACGTCAGCCTGCGCACCGTGCGCCGCGATGTCGACCGCCTGCGCGAGCTCGGCTACCCCATCGCGGCCGTCAAAGGGCCCGACGGCGGGTACCGGCTCGGCGCCGGTGCGGAGCTGCCCCCGCTGCTGTTCGACGACGAGCAGGCCGTCGCTCTGGCCATCGCACTCCAGACCGCTGCCACCAGCGGTGCCGGCATCGGGGACGCCGCGGCGCGCGCGCTCACCACCGTGCGGCAGGTCATGCCCGCGCGGCTGCGCCACCGGATCGACACCCTGCAGGTCACCGCCGTCGAGCCGGTCCCGACCCGACCGGACCCGCCGGTCACCGGCAGCGTGCTCACGGCACTCGGCGCCGCCGTCCACGCCCGCGAGGAACTGCGGTTCGACTACACCCCCGCCTCCCCACCGCGTCGGGTGCAGCCCCATCACCTGGTCACCTGGGGCGGGCGCTGGTACCTCGTCGCCTGGGACCTCGACCGCGAGGACTGGCGCACCTTCCGCGCCGACCGGATCACCCCGCGCACCCCGACCGGGCCCCGCTTCACCCCCGCCGAGGTGCCCGGAGGCGACGTGGCCGCCTTCGTGACCGCCCGGTTCCGGGGCTCCGACGGCTCCGGCGACTGGCCCTGCCGCGGCGAGGTGATCCTCGACCTCCCCGCCGCCGCCGTGTCCCGCCACACCCGCGACGGAGTCGTCGAGCAACTCGGTCCGGACCGCTGCCGGCTCGTCCTGGGCTCGTGGTCATGGCCGGCCGTGGCCGCCATCATCGGCAGGTTCGACGCCGCCATCGAGGTCGTCGGGCCGGCCGAGCTCACGGCCGCCTTCGCCCACCTGGGCCGCCGCTACACCGATGCCGCGCTCGGTCACCCCCGCCGGTCGATGGGATAGCGTGGCCGGTGATCGGTCATCCCGAGGAGAGCCATGTCGACGCCGAGCGCGTCAGCCACGCGGGCCCGCGTCCCGGACGACCTGCTCCGGGGACGCCGTGGGTAGCGTCGAGGGCAGCCCGCCGGGCAAGGACGGTGGGCTGGACGAGGTGGCAGCCGACTTCGCGCAGGTCCGTCCCCGTCTGTTCGGGATCGCCTACCGCATGCTCGGTGGCGTCGCCGACGCCGAGGACATCGTGCAGGACGTCTGGGTGAAGTGGCAGGCCCACGACCGCACCGTGGTGCGGGACGCCACCGCCTTCCTCGTCACGATGACCACCCGGCTGTCGATCAACGCGACGCAGACGGCCCGTGCCCGGCGGGAGACCTATGTGGGTCCCTGGCTCCCGGAGCCGGTGGACACCACCGCCGATCCCGAGTTGGGCGCCGAGCGGGGAGCGGCCCTGGAGACCGCGGTGCTCGTCCTGCTGGAGAAGCTCTCGCCGAGCGAGCGCGCGGCGTTCGTCCTGAGGGAGGCGTTCGACTACCCGTACGACCGCATCGCCGAGGTGTTGCAGACCAAGGCGAGCAACGCACGCAAGCTCCTCAGCCGGGCGCGGCAGGCCGTCGCGGCGGAGCGGCGGACGTCCGTCGACGCCACGCATCAGCGGAGGCTGCTCTCGGCGTTCCTCTCCGCTGCGCAGGCCGGCGACTTCGACGAGCTGGAGTCGCTGTTCGCAGCGGAGGTCGCCAGCTACTCCGACGGCGACGGCGTGCGGGGCGCGTCGCGCATCCCGGTGTTCGGCCGGACGCGGGTGGCGAGGTACGTCGCGGCCTTCGCCACCCGGTTCTGGGCCGGTGTGCAGGTGGAGTGGGTCGACGCGAACGGCCGCCCGTCCGTGCTGGTCACCCGGGACGGTGTGCCGGTGGCGTGGCTGACCGTGAGCGGCACCGGGGACGGCATCGACCGCATCTACTGGGTCCTGAACCCCGCGAAGCTGGAGCGCATCGCCGCCGCGGTACGGGCGAGAACCAGCCGGTAGCAGCCCGCCCGCGGATCCGCCGTCACAGATCCGCGGGCTGCCCTGTCCTTCCTGGTGTCAGGTTCATCATCAGAAGGGATTCGTCGTGAAGGTTGTCGTGATCGGTGGAACGGGGCTCATCGGGTCGAAGCTGGTGGCCAGGTTGGGCGAGCACGGTCATGAGGCGGTGGCGGCCGCTCCGAACACCGGTGTGAACACGCTGACCGGCGAGGGGCTCGCGGAGGTGCTCGACGGGGCGGCGGTCGTGGTGGACGTGTCGAACTCCCCGTCGTTCGCCGACGACCCGGTGATGGAGTTCTTCCGGACCTCCACCACCAACCTGCTGGAGTACTCCGCGAAGGCAGGCGTCGGGCACTACGTCGCCCTGTCGGTGGTCGGCACCGACCGGCTCTCGGAGTCGGGCTACTTCCGGGCGAAGATCGCCCAGGAGAAGCTCATCCGCGAGTCGGGACGGCCGTACTCGATCGTGCACGCCCCCCAGTTCTTCGAGTTCGTCACGGCCATCGCGGACCTCAGCACGGTGGGCGACGAGGTCCACCTGCCGCCGGTCCTGTTCCAGCCGATGGCATCCGACGACGTCGCCGCCGGCGTCGGACGCGTCGCGGTCGGGGAGCCGCTGAACGGGATCCAAGAGATCGGCGGCCCCGAGGTGTTCCGGCTCGACGAGCTGGTGCGCAAGAGCCTCGCAGCCAAGGGTGACCCCCGGAGGGTCGTCGCCGACGAGCAGGCCCGCTACTCCGGCGCCCTGATCGGCGAGCGCACGCTCGTCCCGGGCCCGGACGCCCAGCTCGGGGAGATCACGTTCGACAAGTGGCTCGCCCAGCAGCAGTAGCCGTCTGTTCCGGGTGATCGTGCGGCCCGCCTCGCTTGACCTTGACACAGTGACAAGCCCTTCACTGTGTCAAGGAGGTGGTTCCGATGACCATGCCGGAGCAGGACACGGACACGATGCAAGCGCTCCGAGCGCTGGAGGACAGCCGCTCGTCGGTGCGGCTGCGGGCGGCGCTGGCGCTCGGCACCACCCCCGACCCGGGGTTCATCGCCACGCTCGTCGAACGATGCGCGGTCGAACCCGAGTTCTCCGTGCGCGAGATCCTCACGTGGGCACTGACCCGCCACCCGGCGGCGATCACGGTCCCGCAGCTTCTCGGGGAGCTCCGCTCGGAGCGGGCGCAGGCCCGCAGCCAGGCGTTGCACACGCTGTCCAAGATCAGGGACCGGCAGGCCTGGCCGGCGATCACCCGGGCGCTTCTGTCCGACGCCGACGACGAGGTGGCGCGCAGCGCGTGGCGCGCGGCGGTCGCACTCGTGCCCGACGGTGAGGAGCCCGGGTTGGCCGCGGTGCTCTCGACACAGCTCGGGCGCGGCGAACGGGAGATGCAGCTGAGCCTCAGCCGGGCGCTGATCGCGCTCGGCGAGGTGATCCTGCCGCCTCTGCGCACCGCGATGGCCGATCTCGACCCTCGCGTGCGCGGACACGCGATCGCCACGGAACGGCTGTTGCGCGACCCTGATGCCGGATTCGAGTTCGCGGTCGAGGAGGCGAAGCGCGTCGTGGCCCTCGGCAGGACCGGCCAGGAGGGCTGACCGGCCAGGAGGGATTGTGCACAGTGTTGATCGGTGACGTCGCACGGCGGTCCGGGGTCAGCGCCCGCATGCTCAGGCACTACGACGCGCTCGGGCTGGTGCGGCCGACGGGTCGGACCGACGCCGGCTATCGCGAGTACTCCGAGGAGGACATCCGGCGGATCTTCCACATCGAGAGCCTGCGGTCGCTGGGACTGTCGCTGCGTGAGGTCGGGCGCGCGCTCGAGGATCCCGGCTTCACGCCCTCGGCGCTCGTCGACGACCTCATCCGCCGGACGCGAGAACGCATTGCCCGTGAGACGGAGCTGCTCACGCGACTGCGTCGGATCGGTGCCGCGGAACCCGCCGGCTGGGAGGACGTCCTCCAGATCGTCGCGCTCCTGCAGGCGTTGGGGTCACAGAGCGCCGGGAAGCGCCAGCGCGCCGCCTTGTCCTCGGTGGACGAGGTTCCGGTGCCGGTGGAAGCATTGGTCGAGGCAGCACTGAGCGAGACGGACCCGAACGTCGCCGGAGCCCTGAGCTGGGCGCTGGCGCAACTGGGCGACGGGGGACTGGCGCTGCTCGCGGAGGGCCTCGGCTCACCGGTGGCCGAGGTGCGCACACGCGCCGTCCGGTCCATCGCCGAGATTCCCGACGGTGCGGCGACGGCACTGCTGCAGGACGCCCTCGCGAACCCCGACGTCGTGGTCCGCAGGTATGCAGCGCTGGCACTCGGGGCGCGTGGGGGAGCCGAGGCGGTCCCGACGCTGGTCGAGATGGTCGTCGAGGGGACGAACGACGTCGATGCAGCCGACGCACTGAGCGCGCTGGCGTGCCGTCCCGAGTCGGCGGACCAGATCGCCTCCGTGCTCGTCGATCGCCTCGCCCACACCACTGTCGAACCGCCGGCTCGTCGCCGGCTGACACAGGCGCTCGCGGACATCCCGGGGATCACGGCGTCCCGAGCCCTCGCGGATCTGTCCCATGACGATGACCGGGTCGTGGCGCTGACCGCCGCCTACATCCTGGGGATACGCAACGAACCGTAACGGATAAATCCAGGCGAGTACGCCGAGGCGGGGCCGGGCCAAGGTGGGGACCAGGGCCGGTCCTACGGCGCTGCCGTCGGCGCCGTGCGCTCAGCGGCAATGCGCTGGGTGAGGAAGAGGGCCGCGCGGTCCAGTGCCTCGTCCGCCTCGTCCAGAACGCCGGCGAACGACTGGAACACGTGCGGCACATCGGCGGTGACGTCCAGGATGACGTCCACCCCGACCGCCCTCGCACGCGCGGCCAGGCGCGTGGAGTCGTCCAGTAGCAGCTCGTTCGTGCCCACCTGGATCAGCATCGGGGGGAAGCCGGTCAGGTCGGCGAGGACGGCCGGGCTGAGCAGGGGCTGGTGCGGGTCGGCTCCGGCGAGGTACATGGCCCCGGTGTACTCGAGGGCGTTGCGGGTGAAAATCGGGTCGATGCCTTCCTTGGTGTCCATGCTCTCGCCTGTGCGGGTGGCGTCGAGGCCCGGGGAGAACGCCACGACGGCGGCGGGCAGTGGGAGGCTCGCGTCACGGGCGGCGAGGCAGGTGGTGACGGCGAGGCCGCCGCCCGCGGAGTCGCCGGCGAACGCGATGGTCGAGGGGTCCGTTCCGCTGTCGAGGAGGGCGCGGTAGGCGCTCAGCGTGTCGTCGATCGCGGCCGGGTACGGGTGCTCGGGGGCAAGCCGGTAGTCCAGGGAGTACGCCCCGAAGCCGGTCTTGGCCACGAGGTGTCCCGTCAGCGACAGGGCGGTCTCGGGGGAGCCGAACACGAAGCCGCCGCCGTGGAAGTACAGGATCGTCCCGGCGCGGGACCCCCCGTCCGGCTCGACATGCAGTGCGGGTCGGTTGCCGAGCGTCGTCTGCGTGGTGCGGATGTTGCCGGGCACGATCATTCGGGCCATCAGTGCCGTGAATCCAGCGCGGAGCGCTTCGACCGACCGGGGTCCCTCGGGCCGCGGCTGTCGCATCATCGCGTCGACCTGGGCCCGCTGTTCCTTGCTCATGGGTGCGCTCCTGCGGTAGGTACCTTCCGTTACAGTATATGCCGTGGCATATACATCGGGTGGCATGGTCGACCTCCCGGGCTTCTTCGCCGATCTGGTCCGGTGCGAGACGCGGCTGTACAACGCCCTCAATGACCGCCTCCGTGAGGGGCACGGGATCGTCACCTCGCAGTTCGAGTTCCTGCGCTTCCTGCGCGACCGCCCCGGGGCTCGCGTGGCGGACCTCGCCGCCGAGTTCGCCGTCGGTGTCGGGGCGACCAGCAAGGGCATCGACCGCCTGGAGAAACAGGGATGGGTGGTCCGGCAGCCGAACCCATCCGATCGCCGGTCCTCGATCCTGGCCCTGACCCCCGACGGCTCGAAGCTCGTCGATGAGGCGGAGACGACATTCACCGAGGGACTCGCCGCGCTGATCGGGGGCACGCTCGACGGTTCCTCGGCCTCGTCCGCCGCTCGCGCCATGGCGCAGCTGCGCTCCGTGCTCGAACTCAACCAGATCGGCACGCCCACAGGCTGACGCACAGCGCCGCGCTCCCACGGTGGGTGGCGGCGTCCGGCCGGCACGGGTACCGGCGGCACGAAGGCCGCGGCACAGAGCCCCGGCCGGCCTGCCGGCGATCGACGCCGGGGCCTCCGGCGGACACGCCCCTCACCGCTGCCCGTACTCGACACGAGGGCTGTTCTCCGTAGGGCCGCATCACGCGTTTGAGAGGCGTCACGTCGCCGAGTCGTCACCTCGGCGAGGCATCGGCAGCACCTTCGGCGCGCCAGTGCGGGCAGTGTGCTGTCTCGTTGTAGGCCGGGTAGGACCGCACCGGCGGTACCCGCTCGAACGGCACGCCCGCCGCCTCACCGAGTGACAGCCGTACCTCCCCGTCCCCCTGGTCCACGAACCCCACCTCGAAG
>NZ_JAAXKY010000148.1 GCF_012911925.1 Pseudonocardia xinjiangensis
GAACCCGCCCGCGAGTCGCCCGTTTCGCGCGGGCGAGTCGCCCGGATTCGGCGGGCCGGGGTGGGTGATCGCGGCGAGCCGCACGTGATCGCCCTTCGCGGGGCCGTAGGGTGCGGTTCGTGGCGATCACCACCCCGCGGTGGTGTGCGGGCCGGGGGAGGGGGCGGCGACTACGCTGGTCACCGTGGTTCCCGTGATCGGTGTGCTCGCCCTGCAGGGTGACGTCCGCGAGCATCTGGCCGCCGTGACGGCCTGTGGTGACGTCCGTGGTGTCGCGGTGCGCCGCCCGTCGGAGCTCGACGCGGTCGACGCGCTCGTGATCCCCGGCGGGGAGTCCACCACGATGAGCAGGCTGCTGGAGGTCTTCGACCTGCTCGACCCGCTGCGCGACCGGATCGCCGCCGGGATGCCGGCGTACGGGTCGTGTGCCGGGATGATCCTGCTCGCCCGCGAGGTGCTGGACGGGCGTCCCGACCAGCAGCAGCTCGGCGGCCTGGACGTCGTGGTCCGGCGCAACGCGTTCGGCCGCCAGGTCGACTCCTTCGAGACCGACCTGCGCTTCCGCGGTCTCCTGGGCGACCCGATGCGCGCGGTGTTCATCCGCGCGCCGTGGGTGGAGTCCACGGGGCCCGGGGTGGAGGTGCTCGCCACCGTGCCGCGGTTGACGGTCACGGGCGCCGACGCGGGCGCGGCGGCCGGGCGGGTGGTCGCCGTACGGCAGGGATCGGTGATCGCCACGGCCTTCCACCCGGAGCTCACCGGTGATCTGCGGGTGCACGGGCTGTTCTGCGACCTCGTGAAGGAGAGCGCGCGGGCGGCGTGAGGTGGCGGTGCCGCCCGTTGTCGGAGCGGGTCGGTAGAATCGCCACGATCAGGCAGAGGTCGGTGTCATCCGGTCCGCGCGGCAGGAGGCCGGCGACGGACGTCCGGGTCCCGGCAGGTGAGCATGAGCTGGGAAAGGACGGCGAAACTCGATGAGCGGCCACTCCAAGTGGGCGACGACCAAGCACAAGAAGGCCGTCATCGACGCCCGGCGCGGCAAGATGTTCGCCAAGCTGATCAAGAACATCGAGGTCGCCGCGCGCACGGGCGGCGGTGACCCAGACGGCAACCCCACGCTCTTCGACGCCATCCAGAAGGCGAAGAAGAGCTCGGTGCCCAACGACAACATCGACCGTGCGGTCAAGCGCGGCTCGGGCGCCGACGCCGGTGGCGCCGACTACCAGACGATCACCTACGAGGGCTACGGCCCCAACGGCGTCGCGGTGCTCATCGAGTGCCTCACCGACAACCGCAACCGCGCCGCCACCGAGGTGCGCACGGCGATGACGCGCAACGGTGGCGCGATGGCCGACCCCGGCTCCGTGGCGTACCTCTTCACGCGCAAGGGCGTGGTGATCGTCCCGAAGGCCGCCTCCCCGAACGCCTCGAGCCTCACCGAGGACGACCTGCTGCTCGCCGTGCTCGACGCCGGCGCCGAGGAGGTCAACGACCTCGGGGAGAGCTTCGAGGTCGTGTCCGAGGCGGGCGACCTGATCCCGGTGCGCACGGCGCTGCAGGAGGCCGGCATCGACTACGACTCGGCCGACCCCACCTTCCTGCCGTCGATGTCCGTGCCGCTCGACGCCGAGGCGGCCAAGAAGGTGTTCCGGCTGATCGACGCGCTGGAGGACAGCGACGAGGTGCAGAACGTCTACGCGAACTTCGACGTCTCCGACGAGGTTCTCGAAGAGGTCAACGCCTAGCTCCTGAGTTCCTGCGAACGGCACCTTCGCCCCGGCCGCCCGGGCGAGGGTGCCGTTTCGTTTCCGCGGGGCCGAAGCCCCGGGGTACTCCGATTTCGGGCACTATGGACGAATCACCCCGATCGGACGCGCGCTGTGTCACGGCGTCCGGTCGCTCCCCGTGTGCCGATGAACGGAGTACGTGTGTCGATCAACCTGACCAAGGGTCAGAAGGTTTCGCTCGCCAAACGCGACGGTGGCAGCCTGAGCGTGGTCCGGATGGGGCTGGGCTGGGACGCGGTGAAGAAGCGCGGCCTGTTCGGCTCCAAGTCGCAGCAGATCGACCTGGACGCCTCCGCGCTGCTCTTCGACGCGCGCGGCGACCTGGTCGACGCGGTGTGGTTCCGGCAGCTGCGCAGCCAGGACGGCTCGGTGCAGCACACGGGCGACAACCAGACCGGCGCCGGGGACGGCGACGACGAGACGATCCTGGTGGATCTCGCGCGGCTTCCGGCCGGAATCACGCAGATCGCGTTCGTGGTGAGCTCGTTCACCGGGCAGGACTTCTCGCAGATCGAGAACGCCTTCTGCCGGCTCGTCGACCAGACCACGGGCGACGAGCTGGCCCGTTTCGTGCTCTCGGGCTCCGGGCAGCACAACGCGCAGATCATGGCCAAGGTGGGCCGGGGCGACGGCGGTGGCTGGACGATGACGGCGATCGGGGCCGTGGCCACCGGGCGCACGTTCCAGGAGCTCCTGCCGGCCACGGCCGCCCACATCTGACGGTCGGGCCGTGCACGACGGGCTCCCCGGCGGATCACGCCGGGGAGCCCTGCTGCGCTACAGGTCGAACTCCGAGGGCGCCACGCCGACGGCGTTGCACGATTCGCGGACGGCCTGCATCTCGTTCTTGTCGAATTCGCCGTCCGCCCCGCCGATGATGATGCCGACCTGGATCACGGCGCGGGCGGCGTCCGGCTTCCCCTTCAGCTTCGACAGGGCCTGGACCGCCTCGACCTTGCCGAAGTCGTAGTCGCTCTCGAGCTTGCCGGCGAAGTGGTTGAACCTCTCCAGCAGCTCGGTGGCCGGGAAGATCGACAGGGCGTCGTTGCTCGTGATGAAGCCCGCCGTCTTCTGGCGCTCCTCCGCGCTGATGGTGCCGTCGGCTGCGGCGATGAGCGCGCACACGGCCATGCTCGCGTCCGCGAACTCCTTGTTCTTGTGCTTGCCGGCCTGCGTCTTCGCCTGCGAGGTCATGTCGAGCGCACGTTCCTTGAGCTTGTCCCACAGCGCCATGAAGCGTTCCTCCTGGTGATTTTCGGTGTGATCAGGGCTTGCCGGAGCCGGTCAGGACGAACGCTCCGGCCCGTTCGGACAGCCAGGCCAGCAGCTCGGCGCCTGCCGCGGCTCCGGTTGCGGTGGTGACGGCCAGGTGCGGCCGGGTGAAGCCGGTGGTGGCGAGCTCGCCGTGGGCCGGGCGGATCGCGAGGTCGGCCGCGTCGAGCAGGTCGGCGTCGAGCAGGGAGTCGCCAGCGGCGAGCAGGTGCGTGCCGCCGGACCGGGCGAGCACCTCGGCCGCTGCCGCCGACTTCGTGAGGCCGGCGGGCACGGCGTAGACCTTGCGGCCCTGCAGCGACACCGTCCAGCCGCGGGGCGCGCACCAGCCGGCGAGCGCCTCCACCCAGCCGGCCGGCAGGGCGGCCCGGTCCACCACGGCGTAGCAGAACAGCTCACTCGCGGTGCGCAGCCGCAGCATGAACGGGCCGCCGCGGGCCTGCATGTGGGCCTCGACCTCGGCGGGCGGCGCGCACCCCGCGAGCCGCGCGCGCACGCCGGCACTCCAGCCGGGGTCGATCTCGCCGTCGACGAGCAGGTGGCCGCCGTTGCTCGCGATCGCGAACCGGGCAGCCGGCCCCGGCAGGTGGACGCGGGCGAGCTGCTCGGGTGTGCGCGTGGTGGTCGGGACGACGACGGCGGCGCCCTGCAGCGAGCGGAAGGCGTGAACGGCCTCCTCGGTCATGAACGACTGGGGGACGCCGGCCAGGACCTCGACGCACAGCAGCCGCGGGGCGTGCTGGTCGGGCACGCGCAGGTCGAGGGCGGCGGCGGAGTAGATGGTGGTGCGGTCGAGGTCGAGGCAGACGACCGGACGGCCGTCCGTGGTCGCGCCGGCCGTCACGGCGCCGCCGTCCGTGCGCCGGTGGTGGGGCGGAGGACGGGACGGCGGGCGTGCCGGGGGCGGATCAACCCCACACAGCTGTAGGGCAGGTCGGCCACCTCCTCGACCGGAACGCCGCGGCGCTGCGCCAGCAACCGGATGTGCGCGAGGTCGGCGGCCGGTGCCCCGGCGCGCACCAGCACCCGCCACGGCACCCGGCGCAGCAGCACCCGGGTGGTCTCGCCGACCCCGGGCTTCACGAGGTTGACGTCGCCGACGTCGTAGGCCTGGGTGATGCGCTCGACGGCACGCCTGCCCGCGCCGTCGGCGACCCGGTCGGACGGCGGCGCGGTGTCGTGGACTCCGGCGAACTTCGTGGTGACCGCGCTGACGAAGCCGTGCGAGACGTCGGACCGCGCGAGGTGCTTGTAGAACTTGGCCCCGTGGTACTGGTGGGGCCCGAGCAGGCGCGGGTTCAGCACCGTGCGGGAGACCAGCCCCGACACCGTCGAGTTCAGGCAGGCGGACGCGATCAGCCAGTCCTCCCGCGTGCCGAACGTGGTGGTGCAGCGTCCGGGGTCGGCGAGCACCGCGAGGTCGGGGTCGAACCGCACCCCGGTGTCGCGCTCGTGCTCGGCCACGGCCGCCGCGAGCTCCCGGGTGATCGCACCCTTGCCCGTCCAGCCGTCCACGAACACCACGCGGGACGGGTCGTGGTGCTCGGCGAGGTGGCGCAGCGCGAGCCGGTCGATGCCGCGCCCGCGCACGATGGAGACGGCGTAGTGCGGTAGATCCAGCCCGTGGGCCCACGCCGCCCAGCGCCGCATCAGCACGCCGACCGGGGTGCCTCCGCGGGCGAGGGAGGCGAGCACCACGTCGGGCCCGCGTTCCCGGAGCACCAGCTCGGTGACCGTGCCGACGGCGTGCGCCAACCGGGGAGCGGTGGCGGCGAGCGCCGCGCGGTACAGCGCCAGGTAGCTCGCATCCGGGAGGTACTCGTGCGGGAGCGACTCGGCGTAGTGGCCCTCGCCGCTCTGGACGGCCTCCTCGCGCTCCTCCGTGGGAGCCTCCAGCGCGACACCGGACAGGTCGGTGAGCAGCCACCCCACGTCGTCGGGGGCGTAGCTGCCGAAATGCGGACCGCGCAGCGGGGCGGGGGTCACGGCGTGACCACCAGGCTCGTGCGGCGGGTGTGCTGCGCGAGCGCCGGGAGGAGACCGGACCGCAGCGCGGCCGTGTCCGCCGGCGGGTCGACGACGACGAGGACGTGGTCCCACGCCGGGCCGTCCCCGCCCCCGACGTTGTAGGCGAAGCGGGGCCCCGGACCGTCGGCGGGATCGTCGTGGGCCGGGAACGTGATCCCGCTGGTGAGGGCGTACCCCTGCGCCGCGACGACGACGGCGGGGGAGCGCGTGGTGCTGGAGAACGCCACGTGGTGGCCGGCGTCGGCGAGGGTCTGGGCGAGCCGCAGGGGCAGGTGCATGAGCTCCTCAGTGCCGAGCACCAGCGTCCGCTCCCCGGGCACCAGCCCGGCCGCGCGGGCGAGACCGGCGCCGAGGCGGGGCAGCGCGTCCGCGAGCCGTCGGTGGTCGTGGGGCGTGAACCCGTGCCGGGCGCCGGCCGGCACCCCGGCCGGCCAGCCGAGGTCGGCGAGCGCAACAGTCGGCAGGCGCGGTTCTCGGCCGTGCGGGGGCGGGACCGGTGGCGGCGGGAGCGCGTCACCGAGCTCGGCGCGGAGTGCGGCCGCGCGGTCGGCGAGGTCGGCGGGCAGCTCGATCGCGGCTCGGGCGAGCGCGACGACGTCCAGCCGGGCGCCCAGCGCCGCGACCCCGTCGACCAGCTCGTTCCCGGCAGGCCGGACGTCCACCAGCGCCGCCACGACGTAGTGCTCGCGCGGGGCCGTGCGGTGCAGTGCGGTGATCGTGTTCAGCGCGGTGCGCCCGGTGCTCAGCTCGTCGTCCACGAGCACGAGCGGCGCCCCGCTGTGGAGCAGTGCGGTGTCGGCGGGCAGCAGCAGGTGGTGGGTGGCGTGCGAGTGCTCCTCGGTGAAGCCGCCCGCGACGGCGTACCCGGGCACCGGCCGGCGCGTGGAGTGCAGGCAGGCCGCCCCGCCCAGCCCTTCGGCGACGCAGTGGGCCAGCGCGGTGGCCGTCTCGGCGAAGCCGAGGACGAGCGCGCCGGGCTCCCTCCCGATCGCCTGCTCGGCCTCGGCGTGCAGCTGCGCCGCAGCCTCGCGGTCGCCCCGGACGGCGGCGTGCAGCCCCGCCACCGGCAGCGGCCGCAGCGGCGTACCGGCCAGTGTGTCGGCCACCAGGCCGCCCAGCAGCAGCCCTGCGGCGCGGACCAGGCGGGGGTCGGTGGGGACGTGCTTGCCGAGCACCCGCGACACGAGCAGCTGCGCCCGGCGCGGGTTGCGCCGCAGCGCCAGACCCAGCAGCACGGCGGGATCGGCTCCCGCGCCGACGTCGCGGAGCCGGATGCCGAGCCGCTCGGCGAGGGGAGCGCGCCGCTCGCTCGTGATGCCGGTCATCGGGGCAGGCTCGCAGCCAGCAGGTCGACGAACGAGACGTCCTCGGCGGCCACCCCGAACGCGCGGGCCCGCAGCATCGTCCGGCGGGCCCACGCGGTGTGCGGGCCGATCTCGTTCATCTTGTTGCGATGACCGGACGCCAGCACGCCGCCTGCCCGGTCTGCCCGCAGGACGTCGGAGGCGTCCCGGTGCTCCTCGCTCGTCACCACCGACAGCGCGTGGACGACGGCGACGTGGCTCGGGTGGATCGCGGTCTTGCCGGTGAGGCCGTTGGCCCGGTCGAGCGACACCTCGCGGATGAGCCCGTCGATCGCCCGGCCCACGAGCCGGCCGCGCAGCTCCCGCTCGTTGTGCTCGGCGAACGGGGAGGCGCGCAGCTGCGGTTTGAAGATCCGCTCGACGCCGTAGTACTCCCACACCGGCCCGGTGACGGTGAAGCCGCTGCCGTCGGCCCGGCCCAGCACGTTGACGACGTCGGAGATGAGGCTGCTCACCACCTTGACGTCGTAGATCGACAGGTCGGGCGAGCGGCGCAGCCCGTACAGGGCGCACAGGTCGGTGGCGCCCAGGCGCACCGCCAGGATCCGGCGCCGGTCGCGGTGCAGCAGCGCGCGCAGCCGCGTCAGCTCGTCGACGCGGGTCTCGGCGTAGAGCACGGCCCCCGACTCGATCACCGGCATCGCCAGCAGCGTGGTGCCGGCCAGGCGGTCGGCGTCGTCGATGGCGTGCAGGTACTCGGTGCCGCTGGCCGCGGTGAACTTCGGCATCACGAACCCGTCGAGCACCGTGGCGGCCGGCCCGAGCCGGGCCACCAGCGCGGGGATCTGCGCCGCGCGCCGGACCCGGACGAACAGCAGCGGCGGTTCGGTCTGCGGCTGCTCGTGCAGGTCGCGGAGCGTCGCGACGAGGTTGGCCTCGCCTTCGGCCACCTCGTCGTCCGCGATGGAGTCCTCCAGGCAGACGACCACCGACGTGACACCGGCGGCCGCCTGCTTGGTGATGTCGGCGGTGAGGGACGGCCGGGTGGCCGGCATGTAGAGCGTGGCGCCGAGCGCCACCGAGAGCAGGTCCCGGCCGCTGTCGCGGTGGAACGGCTCCGGTGGCGTCTCGAACAGCGCGTCCGTCTCCGGCGCGCTCAGGTAGGCGAAGTGCCGCACGGTGCGATCCCTTTCCGAAGTCGCCCGGTGTGGCACCTACCGGGAGCGCGGTCGTCGGCGCAGGTCACTTACGCCCGCGCGCCCACTCCATTCCCCAGCCGTACGCCCGGTCGACGTCGGCCTGCCCACCGCTGACGTAGCGCACCTCGCGGCGCACCAGCATCTCCCCGCCCTGGTTCTCGAGCATCGCGATCACGCAGGTCGGCGACCCGGTGTCGTGCTCGTCGAGGCGCACCTCGATCTCGGGCCCCGACGCGGGATGCAGCGTCACGACGCCGTCGGCGCCCGCCCAGTTCGGCGTGCCCTCGTAGATGAACGCGAACACGAGGATGCGGCGGATCTCGTCGACCCGGGACAGGTCGATCATCATGTTCTCGCCGCCAGCGGCGGAGCCCGAGCGGTCGTCGCCGTCGAGCCGGATGATCGGCGCGCCCTGGTACGGCGCCTGGAACGCGTTGCCCAGCGCCTGCACGACGCCCTTGCTGCCGTCGCTGAACTCCCACAGGCAGGCGAGGTCCAGGTCGATCGACCGGCCGCGCCGCTTGCCGAACAGGCCGCCGCGGGCCACCTCACCCGACGTCCACTGCAGGTTGACCCGCAGCTCACCGCCGGTGGCGCCGCGCTTGGTGAGCGAGACGCTCGGCGCGGACTTCGTGAGCGTGACCTTCGACAGCGACACCCCGTCGCCGCTCGCGCTGCCCGCCGCCGGTGTGGCCGGACGCCGTTTGGTGTAGTCGATGGCCACCGGCCGGGTCAGACGTTGACGCCGTAGTCGCGGGCGATCCCCGTGAGGCCCGACGCGTAGCCCTGGCCGACCGCGCGGAACTTCCACTCGGCACCGTTGCGGTACAGCTCCCCGAAGACCATGGCCGTCTCCGTGGAGGCGTCCTCGCTGAGGTCGTAGCGGGCGATCTCGGCGCCGCCCGCCTGGTTGACGACCCGGATGAAGGCGTTGCGGACCTGGCCGAAGCTCTGCGAGCGCGCGTCGGCGTCGTAGATGCTCACGGCGAACACGATCTTGTCGACCTCGGCGGCCATACCGGCCAGGTTGACCTTGACCTGCTCGTCGTCGCCCGAGCCCTCGCCGGTGGTGTTGTCGCCGGTGTGCTCGACGGTGCCGTCGGGGGTGGTGAGGTTGTTGAAGAACACGAAGTGCTTGTCGGACACGGCCTTGCCGTCGGCCTTGGCCACGATCGCCGAGGAGTCGAGGTCGAAGTCGGTGCCGGTGGTGGATCGGACGTCCCAGCCGAGGCCGATGACCACGGCCGTGAGGCCGGGGGCCTCCTTGGTGAGGCTGACGTTTCCACCCTTGGAGAGGCTGACGCTCACGTACTGCTCCGCATCTGTTGTCGGTCCCGCCGATCCACCCTATCGGGATGAACCGGACGGACGATCACATGTCACCACGGGAACGGCGGAACGGGCCCTGTGGTTCCCGGCCCCTCGCGAACGGAGCCTGTCCGTGTGCGGAACTGTCGGGGCACGGTCCTAGACTCGCCGTCGATGAGCCCCGCCACCCGCACCCCTCGCAAGCCGGCCGCGCCGGCGCCCGCCGCGCCGTCGTCCACGGGAAAGCGGCTGCTGCTGCTCGACGGGCACTCGCTCGCCTACCGCGCGTTCTTCGCGCTGCCTGCCGAGAACTTCCGCACCGGCACGGGGCAGACCACCAATGCGGTCTACGGCTTCACCTCGATGCTCATCAACCTGCTGCGCGACGAGCAGCCCACCCATCTCGCGGTGTGCTTCGACGTCTCGCGCTCCACGTTCCGCTCCGAGCGCTACACCGAGTACAAGGCCAACCGCTCGGCCACTCCCGACGACTTCCGCGGCCAGGTCGACCTCATCAAGGAGGTGCTGCGGGCGCTCGCCATCCCGGAGTTCGGCGTCGAGGGCTACGAGGCCGACGACCTGATCGCCACCCTCGCCACGCAGGCGGAGGCCGATGGCTTCCAGGTGCTGATCACCACCGGCGACCGCGACGCGTTCCAGCTGGTCAGCGACGACGTCATGGTGCTGTACCCGAAGCGCGGGGTGTCCGACCTGGGCCGCATCGACCCGGCCGAGGTGATGAACCGCTACGGACTCACCCCGGCCCAGTACCCCGATTTCGCCGCGCTGCGGGGCGACCCCAGCGACAACCTGCCCAGCATCCCGGGCGTCGGGGAGAAGACCGCCGCGAAGTGGGTCCGCGAGTTCGGCTCGCTCGCCGAGCTCACCGACCGCGTCGACGAGGTCAAGGGCAAGGCGGGCGACGCGCTGCGCGCCCACCTGGCCGGAGTGCTGCTCAACCGCCAGCTCACCGAGCTGATCCGCGACGTCCCGCTCGAGGCGGCACCCGCCGATCTCGAGCTGCGGCCGTGGGACCGCGACGCCGTCCACCGGCTGTTCGACGAGCTGGAGTTCCGGGTGCTGCGCGAGCGGCTGTTCGCCACGCTGCAGAGCGCGGAGCCGGAGGCCGAGGGCGGCATCGAGGTGCAGGGCGGGGCCATCGAGCCGGGCGGTGTGCGGGCCTGGCTCGACGCGCACGCCCGCGACGGTCGCCGCGTCGGCCTGGCCTTCCACGGCCTCACCGGCGGCCCCACGGCGGCCGACCTCGCCGGCATCGGGCTCGCCGCGGGCGAGCCCACGGTCGAGGCCAGGGCCGCCGGAGCCACCGCGGGCGTTCCGCAGGCCGGCTATCTCGACGTCACCGTGCTCACGCCCGACGACGAGGCCGCGCTGGGGGAGTGGCTCGCCGACCCGGGCGTGCCGAAGGCCGCCCACGACGCCAAGTCGGCGCTGCACGCGCTGCGCGGGCGCGGCTGGAGCCTCGCCGGCCTCACCAGCGACACCGCGCTGGCCGCCTACCTGTCCCGGCCGGGCCAGCGCAGCTTCGACCTGGCCGACCTCGCGCTGCGCTACCTGCGCCGCGAGCTGCGGTCCGACGGCGAGGCCGAGGACGGCCAGCTCTCCCTTCTCGGGGGCGAGGAGGAGGCCGACGCCGCGCGCGCCCAGGCGCAGATGATCGCCGCGTCCGCCGTCGCGGAGCTGGCCGACGCCCTCGACGCCGAGCTGGCCGAACGCGGCGGCACCGAGCTGCTGGCGGAGCTCGAGCTGCCGCTGGAGTTCGTGCTGGCCGACCTGGAGCAGGCCGGCATCGCGGTCGACGGCGAGGCGCTCGCCGCGCTGGAGTCCGAGTTCGCCGCGCAGGTGAAGCAGGCCGCGCAGGACAGCTACGCGGTGATCGGCAAGGAGATCAACCTCGGGTCGCCGAAGCAGCTGCAGACCGTGCTGTTCGACGAGCTCAACATGCCGAAGACCAAGCGCACCAAGACCGGCTACACCACCGACGCCGACGCGCTGCAGACGCTCTTCGAGCAGACCGGGCACGAGTTCCTCTCCCACCTGCTGCTGCACCGCGACGCCACCCGGCTCAAGGTCACCGTCGACGGGCTGCTCAAGTCGGTGGCCGACGACGGGCGGATCCACACCACCTACAGCCAGACGATCGCGGCCACGGGCCGGCTGAGCTCCACCGAGCCCAACCTGCAGAACGTCCCGATCCGCACGGCGGCGGGCCGGCGCATCCGCGAGACGTTCGTGGTGGGCCCGGAGTACGCCGAGCTGATGACAGCCGACTACAGCCAGATCGAGATGCGGATCATGGCGCACCTGTCGGAGGACTCGGCGCTGATCGAGGCGTTCCGGTCGCGTCACGACTTCCACGCCCAGACGGCCGCGCGCGTCTTCGGCTGCGAGCCCACCGAGGTGTCGGCCGAGCAGCGCGCCAAGATCAAGGCGATGAACTACGGCCTGGCCTACGGGCTCTCGGCGTTCGGGCTCGCCGCGCAGCTGCGGATCTCCACCGAGGAGGCCCGCGGCCTGATGGACGAGTACTTCAAGGGCTTCGGCGGGGTACGCGACTACCTGCGCAGTGTGGTCGACATCGCCCGCAAGGACGGCTTCACCGCCACGATCATGGGCCGCCGCCGCTACCTGCCCGACCTCACGAGCGACAATCGCCAGCGCCGCGAGATGGCCGAGCGGATGGCCCTCAACGCCCCCATCCAGGGCAGCGCCGCCGACATCATCAAGGTCGCGATGCTCGGGGTGCACCGGGCGCTCACCGGCGAGGGGCTGCGCAGCCGGATGCTGCTGCAGGTGCACGACGAGCTGGTGCTCGAGGTCGCCGAGGGTGAGCGCGAGGTCGTGGAGACGCTCGTGCGCCGCGAGATGGGCGCCGCCGCCTCGCTGAGCGTGCCGCTGGAGGTCTCGGTGGGCTACGGGCGCAGCTGGGACGACGCGGCCCACTGACCGGGCTCGGGCTGCCCGGAGGGCGGCGCCTCAACGCGCAGCACGGCGGGCCCGCGGCGCAGCACCCCGTCGTCGAGCGGTTCGCAGCGCACCCCGCCCCGGCCCCGCATCGCGCGGAACGCGCCCGGGGCGAGCACCACGTCCATCCAGGCGCAGGGGTTCGCCGCGCGGTGCGCGCGGAAGCGCACCGGCCCGGCACCGGAGTCGATGCTGAAGATCGCGCCTTCGGTGCCGCGTCCGGCGGCCAACCGGTCCACCGGGAAGCCGCGCAGCACCACGTTGCGCCGGGTGAGCCCGGCGTCGGGCACCTCGGCGAGGCCGAGCTCGTGGGCGATCTCGGTGAGGGACTCGGCCGCGAAGAACGTGACGGCCGCCCTCCGGTGCGCGGCGCGGCCGTAGTACCGGTCCCCGACCAGGCCGAGGCCCGCGCGGACCTCGACGGCGTCGGGCCGCGTGCCGTCCGGGTCGGGACGGGGGCCGTCGTGCGGGCGTCCCTCGTAGGCGTGCACGGGCGAGACGAGCAGCTCGACGATCTCCACGGGCACGGCACCCGGCTCCTCGATCACGGCATCGACGCTACAGCCGGCCGGCGCGGAACCGCCCGCGGCGACTCAGCCGCGCGGTCCGGAGGCGGCGAGGATGCGGGCCGGGGGGAGGTTGCGCCACACCGGCGGACTCACGGTGAGCTCGGTGAACGCCGCCCTGAGGTCGCGTTCCTGCCGGCGGGCCGGGGGGAGCAGGTGGGTGCCCAGGAGCGAGACCTGGGTGAACGTGCCGGTGGGCGCCAGGGCCGCGGCGGCGATGGCGGGGATCGGCGCGGCGGCGTAGGCCGCCCAGGGCAGCAGGCTGCAGATCACGTCGGCCGTGGTGATCCCGTGGGCCTGCAACACCGCGGGCAGCTCGGCCGCGTCGGCGCATACCACGGTGACGGCGGGGTGGCGGGCGGCCAGCCGCTGCGCCAGCACGGGGCTGAGCTCGATGGCGAGGTGGCGGCCGCGACCGCCCAGGCGGCGTTGCACGGCGTCGGTGAGGTGTCCCGTCCCCGCGCCCAGCTCGACGACCACGGCCCCGTCCCCGATCACGTGGGGGGCGAGCATCGCGGCGACGAGCGCGTCGGAGCTCGCCGTCACCGTGGCGACCTGGGTGGGGGCGCGCAGGAACTCGCGCAGCAGGATCCGGTCGTCGCGCATCGTCGCAGCGTAGGGCGGCCGGGCCCGGGTGAATCCGGATCATCCGCCCGGCACCCGGCATGCGGCCTGCGGGTTTCCGTCCGGTGTCGAAGGCGAGAGCGGGAGCCCGTACGGGAGGATGCGGGTGTGAGCGGTCCTGCCGTGCCCGCGGTGTTCCATCTGCGGCGAGCGCGTGACCTGATCGACCGGCACTACGCCGAACCTCTCGACCTCGACGCCATGGCCCGGGCCGCCGGCTTCTCCCGCTACCACTTCGCCCGCGGGTTCCGCGCGGCCTACGGCGAGACGCCGGGCCAGTACCTCACCCGCCGCCGGGTGGAGCGGGCACAGGATCTCCTGCGCTCGGCCAACCTCACGGTCACCGAGATCTGTTACCTCGTCGGCTTCAGCAGCCTCGGCTCGTTCAGCGCCCGGTTCTCGGAGCTCGTCGGTGCCTCCCCCACGGCGTACCGCACGGTGCACGCCGAGCGGGGAGCTCCGCGGGTGCCGGGCTGCTTCGTCATGGCGTGGGGCCGGCCCGGCGCCACCACCGCAAGCACGGAGAAGCCCGCGGCGGTGGAACGGCCCTAGCGTCTGCTGCGCATCCCGTTACCGACCCGGAGGACCAGATGATCAGCAGGATGTCGCACACCACCGTGTACGTGCTCGACCAGGACTCGGCGAAACGGTTCTACACCGAGAAGCTCGGGTTCGAGCTGCGCGGTGATCTCACCATGGGCGCGGAGTTCGAGGGGGCGGGCGGGGGCTTCCGCTGGCTCACCGTCAGCCCGCCCGACCAGCCCGACCTGGCGATCGTCCTCGCCGCCGTCGGGATGGGCCAGGACCAGGAGGCCGCGGACCAGATCCGCTCCCTGATCGCCAAGGGAGCACTCGGCGCGGGGGTGATGGGCACCGACGACTGCCAGAAGACCTACGAGGAGCTCTCGGCCCGCGGTGTCGTGTTCGTCCAGGAGCCCGCGCGGCGGCCCTACGGGATCGAGGCCGTGTTCCGTGACGACTCCGGCAACTGGTTCAGCCTCACCCAGCACGTGGCCTGACGGCCCGGGCCCGACCGGTCAGCCGGTGGAGGCGAATGCGGCGCGGGCGGCGCCGAGCCGCACGGTCTCCAACCGGCGCCGCTGGTCCCGGGCCCGATCGGCCAGCGCGGGCAGGTCGACGGTGGCGAGCTGGGGGTACGCGGGGGCCACCTCCAGCAGCGACAGCCAGAGCGCGAGCTTGCCCTCCACACCGAGCGCGAGGCTCTCGGCCTGCAGCAGCAGGGTCAGCTCGCGGCTGTGGGTCACCCGCTCGTCCACCCCGATCCGGTGGACCTTCTCCGCGATCCAGCCCGCGGCCTGTTTCACCGGGTTGCTCCCGACCCCGAGCGCCTCGACCAGGCCGCGGAGCGTCTCCAGGTCCTCCTCGACGTCGGCGGCGATCGGCCCGAGCCCGGCGGCTGCCGGCTCGCCACGGACGGCCTCCTCGAGCTGCCGGGCCATCTCCACGCCCGCATTCGCCCCTCCCACGTGGTCGTTGAGGTAGGTGCCGAGACGATCGGTCGGGGACATGCTCGCTCCTCGGGGCGACGAGTGGCCTGCGCGCGGCGTGCGGTGGCTGACGCCGCACAGCGTGCTACGGAAAGGCGGCCCCCGCTGACGGCGCGCCCCCATCGGGGCCGGATACCGCGCCGGTAGCCTGCCCTCTCGAACGGCTGTTCGCGCGAGAGGAGACGGTGTGCGGGTGCTCGGCGTCGACCCGGGGCTGACCCGGTGCGGGCTCGGGGTCGTCGACGGTGCCGGTGGGCGCACCGTGCGGTGCGTGGACGTCGGCGTCGTCACCACCCCGGCCGACGCGCCCGTCGCCGAGCGGCTGCTGGCCGTCGGGGCCGAGGTCGAGCGCTGGATCGAGCGGCACCGGCCCGACGTCGTCGCGATCGAGCGGGTGTTCAGCCAGCACAACGTCCGCACCGTGATGGGCACCGCGCAGGCCAGCGGGGTGGTGGCGCTGCTCGCGGCGCGGGCCGGGCTGCCCGTCGCGTTCCACACGCCCAGCGAGGTGAAGGCCGCCGTCACCGGCGAGGGCCGGGCCGGCAAGCAGCAGGTCACCACCATGGTCACGCGCCTGCTCGGGCTCGAGACGGCGCCCCGGCCCGCCGACGCCGCCGATGCGCTGGCCCTGGCGATCTGCCACTGCTGGCGGGCGCCCATGCTGGACCGGATGGCACAGGCACAGGCCCGGTCGGCCGAGCTGGCGCGCGCCCACCGGGCCCGGCTGGCGGCCGCGGCGAAGGCGGCTGGGGCGAAGGCGGCCGGGGCGAAGGCGGCTGGGGCGAAGACGGCGGCGACGGCCGCGGAGGAGGCGTCGTGATCAGCTCGGTGCGCGGCGAGGTGCTGGAGATCGGGCTCGACCACGCCGTCGTCGAGGTCGGGGGCGTCGGCCTGGCCGTGTACGCCACGCCCGCCACGCTGGCCGGGCTGCGGCGCGGGCAGCCGAGCCGCCTCGCCACGGCACTCGTGGTGCGGGAGGACTCGCTCACCCTGTTCGGCTTCGCCGACGACGAGGAACGCGAACTGTTCGGGCTGCTGCAGACGGTCAGCGGCATCGGGCCCCGCATCGCGCTCGCCACGCTCGCCGTGCTCGCTCCCGACGTGCTGCGCCGCGCCCTGCTCGACGGTGACCTGACCACGATCACCCGCGTGCCCGGCATCGGCCGCAAGGGAGCCGAGCGCCTGGTGCTGGAGCTCAAGGACAAGGTCGACGCACCGTCGGCCGCCCCGGCCATGCTCCCGACCACGGCGAACGGCGCGAACCCGCGCCGTGAGCAGGTCGTGGAGGCCCTCGTCGGTCTCGGGTTCACGGCGAAGCCCGCCGAGCAGGCCGTGGACGCGGTGCTGGCAGGCGACGGCGCCGACACCGACGCGAGCGCGCTCCTGCGCGCCGCGCTGACCCGCCTGGGCCGGTCCCGATGAGCCGGCCCGCGACATGGACACCTGTGGCTGTCCGGGGCGTGCTCGCAACAGCGACATGTGTCCATGTCGCGCCGGAGGGGCGGGGGGTGGCGTCGTGAGTGACGTCGCCTTGACCCCCGGGCCCGAGCCGGAGGACCTCGAGGTCGACGCCACCCTGCGGCCACGCACCCTCACCGAGTTCATCGGGCAGCCCCGGGTCCGCGAGCAGCTGGAGCTGGTGCTGGAAGGTGCGCGGCGCCGCGGGGACCCGCCCGACCACATCCTGCTGTCGGGGCCGCCGGGGCTGGGCAAGACGAGCCTCGCGCTGATCGTCGCGGCCGAGATGGGCGCCGCGATCAGGCTGACCTCCGGGCCCGCGCTGGAACGGGCCGGCGACCTCGCCGCAATGCTGTCCAACCTCGAGTCCGGTGACGTGCTGTTCATCGACGAGATCCACCGGATCGCCCGCCCGGCCGAGGAGATGCTGTACCTCGCGATGGAGGACTTCCGGGTCGACGTGGTGGTGGGGAAGGGCCCGGGCGCCACGTCCATCCCGCTGGAGATCGCCCCGTTCACGCTGGTCGGAGCAACCACCCGGTCGGGTGCGCTCACGGGTCCGCTGCGCGACCGGTTCGGCTTCACCGCGCACATGGAGTTCTACGAGCCAGCCGAGCTGGAGCTCGTGCTGCGCCGCGCGGCCGTCATCCTCGACGTCGACCTGCGCCGCGACGGCGCCGAGGAGATCGCCTCGCGGTCCCGGGGCACCCCCCGGATCGCCAACCGGCTGCTGCGCCGCGTGCGCGACTTCGCGCAGGTGCGTGCCGACGGCGCGGTCACCCGGAAGGTGGCGCGGGACGCACTGGCCGTCTACGACGTCGACGAGCTGGGCCTCGACCGGCTGGACCGGGCCGTGCTGGGCGCGTTGGTGCGCTCGTTCGGCGGCGGACCCGTGGGTGTTTCCACGCTCGCTGTCGCTGTCGGCGAGGAACCCGGTACCGTCGAAGAGGTCTGCGAGCCGTACCTGGTGCGGGCCGGAATGCTGGCCCGCACGCCGCGGGGCCGGGTGGCCACGGCGGCTGCCTGGGCCCATCTGGGCATCACTCCGCCACCGAACGTCACCCAGGGTGGCCCTCCCGCGTTGTTCTGAGCGGGGGCTGGCAGACTCGGGTGGCTCTCGACGTGCGGAGATACGGAGACCATGGACCTCTCGCTGCTGTTCCCACTACTCATCCTGCTGCTGTTCATCCCGATCTTCCTGTCCGGGCGGCGCCAGCGCCGTCAGCTCGCGGAGACCCAGAAGCTGCAGGCCGCGCTGGAGGTCGGTGACGTGGTCATGACCACGTCGGGTCTCCGGGCCACGGTCGTCGACGCGTCCTACGAGGACACCGTCGACCTCGAGATCGCGGACGGTGTCGTCACCACGTGGGTGCGCGCCGCGGTCCGTGAGAAGGTCAACCCGGTGGTCGAGCCGGGCGTGGTCGAGCCGGGCGTCATCGACGCGCCCGCCGCCCCGGTGGTGACATCGGGCGAGGCGTCTCCCTCGGCCACCGACGACAAGACGCCGTCGCTGGACAAGGCACCGTCGCTGGAGAAGGACGACTCCGCGAACGGCACCTCCCGCAACTGACGCGGGCGTTTTCTGACAGGAAGAGAATTCAGCAGTGGCAACCACCCCGGGGCGGATCCGTCCCTGGCGCTACCTGGCGGCGTTCGCCGGTGTCGTCATCGTGCTCTACGCACTGGTGTTCTTCACCGGCGACGGTCGCGCCGCCCCCAAGCTAGGGATCGATCTGCAGGGCGGCACGCGGGTCACCCTGCAGGCGCGCACCGAGACGGGCGCGGAGCCGCCCCGGGACCAGCTCCTGCTGGCGCAGCAGATCATCGAGGACCGGGTCAACGGCCTCGGCGTCAGCGGCGCCGAGGTGGTGCTCGACGGCAGCAACCTGACGATCACGGTGCCCGGCCAGGAGGGTGACCAGGCCCGTTCGCTGGGCCAGACCGCCCAGCTGCGGTTCCGCGAGGTCATCGGCGGGCCGGTGGCGTCGGCTCCGGCCGCGCCGCCGGGTCCCGCGGCCGGCCAGCCGGGTGCTCCGGCCCCGGGTGCCCCCGCCGCCACGCCCAGCCCGGGTGCGCCGCCTCCCGCCGCGCCGCCGTCCGGCGCGCCCGGGCTGGGC
>NZ_JAAXKY010000149.1 GCF_012911925.1 Pseudonocardia xinjiangensis
GGGCGGGAACGTAGGGCGGGTTGGCCACGACCAGCCCGAAGCGCCGCCCGGCCACCGGGGTGAACAGGTCACCGCGGTGGACCGTGACGGGCGCCCCGTGCAGCCGGCTGTTCAGCCAGGTGGCCACCACCGACCGCAACGACAGGTCGACCGCGGTGACCGAGGCGGCACCGGAGCGGGCCGCGGCCACGGCCAGCGCCCCGCTCCCGGTGCCGATGTCGAGCACATCACGGCCGGCGGCGAAACGGCCGCGGCGCATGATGTCGATCAGCATCTGGCTGTCACTCTCGGCCCGGTACACCCCGGGTGGCCGCAGCAGCATCACCTTCGCTCTGTGCCCGCTGACCGGAACCCCAAACGCGCATCAGTCCACATCGGCCACGTTCTTCGCGATCGCTGCGTACCGCGTCTGCGCTGCCGAGATGACTCCCGAGCGGTTCTTGTGGTTCTGCTCGAAGGCGATCATGGTGGTCAGATCGGCGGGGGTGGTCAGCTCGCGCAGTGCGGCGATGGCGTTCTGCGCCGTCATCTCCTCGTAGTGCTTGATCGGCAGCTCGGACGCCTTGAGGCTGCCGAGGTCGGCCCGCGTCTCCCGCACCACGTCGGCCACGCCGTCGGCGCCCTCGCGCGCGGCGACCCGCTCGGCCTGCTGCAGCGCCGCGTCGCGACCGGCGGTGGCCACCTCGCGGGTGCCGCTGCCCAGCTGTACGACCTTGCCCGCCACGTCGCTGACGGCGTCGCGGGCCTGCTCGCCGGTGCGGTAGGCGATGTGGACCGCGTGGTTGACCCGCCCGACCGCGAAACGCGTCGGCAGGCCCACGGCGTGGACCACCCCACCTGCCACCCGCTGCAGCGGGGTGGGGGTCAGCGCGGCCGGCCCGCCCAGCGCCTCCTCGGCGAGCACGGTGGTGAGCCACTCGACGGTGGCGGTGTGGGCGGTGACGAGGTCGTCGGCGAGCTTCTCGACGGCCGGAAGGTCGGCCTGCTCGGCGAGTACCCGCAGGTAGCGGGCCCGGTCGAGCAGCTGGTGCTCGAGGCTGAGGTCGCCGAGCAGCGCCTCGTCGATCGGCTGGGCCTGCTCCAGGGTGCTCTTGACGAGGGCGAGCACGCGGCCCAGCGCGGGCGTCACGACGTCCGGTACGGCGTGCAGGGTGTGCAGCTGGTCGGCGATCCGGCGGGCGCGCCGCACGGCGTTGTCGCCGTTCTGCCGCAGCTCGCGGCGCACGGCATCGGTGCGGGCCTGAGCGACGCGGAACCTGGCGATCTGCGCCTCGGTGTGCGTGAGCTGCTCGAGCGCGCGCAACTGCGTGACGACCGTGTCGGTCGCGACGGTCTTCGTGGCCATCTGCCTGGTCGCGGTCTGCCTGGTCGCGGTGCTGGTGTTCGCCATGGTGGCGCTCAGTCCTCTCGTGGTCGGGGCCGGGTATGTCCGGGGTGCCCGCCTGCGGAGCGGCTCACGCGCCGCGACCGTGTGAGCACGCTCTCGGGTGGTTGCGGTGACCGGGCGGCGAGCGGTCCTTCGGCCGGTCAGGCCTGCGCGGGACCAGCCCGGCGCGGCATCGGAACGGCGGCGTTCAGTCCTCGTCGAGGCGGGCCCGGGCCCTGGTGGTGCGCGCGGCGGCGGCCCCTGCGGCCCGGGCCGCGGCCTTCGCGGTGGCGTCCGCCTCCCGGGCCGCCGCGGCGGCGGCCCGGTCCCGGTCACGGGCGGCCTCCAGCTCCGCGGTGAGTTCGGCCACCCGGTCGCGGGCGGCGTCGCGCTCCTCCAGGGCCGCGTCACGGGCATCCTCGGCGGCCTGTTGCTGCTCGCGCGCCGCCTCCTCCTCGGCTTCCGCCTCGGCGAGGGCTCGTTCCCGCCGCTCCCGCTCGGCCCGCTCCCGCTGTGCCGTCTCCTGTTGGGCCCGCTCCTGCTGGGCCCGTTCCCGGTCGGCGTGCTCGGCGCCGGCCGGTTCCGCGTCGACGCGGACGGCCCGCAGGGGTGGGGCGTCCGCGCGGGGCGCCGGTACCGGCCGGGCATCGGGGTCGGCATCCGGCCCGAACCCCGTGTAGCTGACGGTGCGGGTCAGCCGGCCCGACCGCACCTGTGCCGCGATGTCGGGCCGGGCGAGCGCGGCCTCGAGGATGCCCTGCAGGTCCCGCAGCACGCTCTCGGCAGCCGGGTCACCTGCCTCCATCGCGAGGCGGCCCGCCTCACGTGCCATGGCCGCGACGAGCTGGTGGCGCGTGCTCGACAGCCGGCGCAACGCCGCGCCGTCCAGGGTGCGCTGGGCGTCGGCAAGGCCGGTGGCGAGCCCGAGGAGCCCGTCGAGCTGCTCGCGGCGATGCCGGGCGAGCAGGTTGGCCAGCCAGGCGGCCCGGGTGGGACGGCGCAGCCGGCCGATCGCCTTGGCGAGCTCGCGCTCCCCGCTCTCGCGGGCGCGGGCCGCGGCGGCGTCCCGCTCGGCGACGAACTCGTCGGGCAGCACCCCGTAGAGCTCCTCGGCGACGGCGTCCAGCGCCGTCCCGCCGCTGCCGGCAGTACCGGCGCTGACGTCGGCGGGCTCGCTGTCCACGGTCAACCCCGGCTCGTCCGGCACGGGGCGACCCTAGTGCGATGGCCAGAAACGGCAACGTTCCTGGCCATGCAGGGACATGTGGGGGAACAGCCCTCCCCGATTGCGCACGCAACGGTTACCGTGAGGCAGCGCGGAGCCTGCGGAACCCCCGATCCGCTCTCCGTGCCCGGCGGCCGCTTCCCCACCCCTCGAGAAGCGGCCGCCGGACCAGCGCAAACGCGCTACCGTCGGCGGATGACCGGGTCGGTACCTGAGCTCGCGCTGCCGGAGCCCGTCGCCCCGATGCTGGCCACCCCGGGCCGACCCCCCGCAGGCCCGGGATGGGCGTTCGAGTTCAAATGGGACGGCGTGCGGGCGGTCACGGGCGTGGCGGGTGAGCGCTTCCGGGCACACAGCCGCCGCGGCAACGAGGTCACCGGCGCCTATCCGGAGCTCGCCGACCTCCCCGGCCTCCTCGACGGGCGCCCCGCGCTGCTCGACGGCGAGGTCGTGGCGCTCGACGCCGGCGGCCGGCCCGACTTCGGCCTGCTCCAGCACCGGATGCACGTCCGCGCGCCCGCGCCGGAGCTCATGGACCGCATCCCCGTGTCGTACGTGGTGTTCGACGTCCTGCACCTCGACGGCGTGCCCCTGGTCGGTGAGCCCTACGACCGGCGGCGCGCGGTACTGGAGGAACTGGGGCTGGCCGGGCAGCGGGTGCGGGTGCCGCCTGCCACCGCGGGCATCGGCGGCGAGCAGCTGTTGCAGGTGGCCCGCGACCACGGGCTCGAAGGGGTGGTCGGCAAGCGCCGCACCGCGCAGTACGAGCCGGGCCGCCGGTCGTCGGCGTGGGTCAAGACCGCGCTGCTGCACACCCAGGAGGTCGTGATCGGCGGTTTCACCGCGGGGGAGGGACGCCGCAGCGCCAGCCTCGGCGCGCTGCTGCTCGGCGCCTACGACGAGGACGAGCGCCTGCGCTACCTCGGCCACGTCGGCACCGGGTTCACCGAGACAGCGCTGCGCCACCTGCTCGGTGAGCTGGGCCCCCGGCAACAGCCCGCGAGCCCGTTCGACGAGGAGGTGCCGCGGGAGGAGGCGCGCAAGGCCCGGTGGGTGCGTCCCGAGCTCGTCGGCGAGGTGGTCTACCGCGTGCTCACCGCCGAGGGGAGGCTGCGCCACGCGGCATGGCGCGGCCTGCGCCCGGACAAGGCCCCGGAGGAGGCGCGCCTCCCCGCCCCCGCATGACGCGCGGTGCGTCAGCGAGTCAGGGGGTCAGAACGACCTTGATGCACTCGTCCTGCTTGTTCTTGAACATCTCGTACCCCTGCGGGGCCTCGTCCAGTGCCATGCGGTGGGTGATCACGAAGCTCGGGTCGAGGTCGCCCTGCTCGATACGCGCCAGCAGGGGCTCCATGTAGCGGTGCACGTGGGCCTGGCCCGTGCGCAGGATGAGTGACCGGTTCATGAACGCCCCGATCGGGAACTTGTCCATCAGCCCGCCGTACACACCGATCACGGACACGACCCCGCCGCTGCGGCAGGCGAGGATCGCCTCGCGCAGCGCCGTCGGTCGTTCGGTCTCCAGGCGCGCGGCCTGCTTGACGCGGTCGTACGCGTACAGCGCCGAGGCGGCGTGACCCTCGAGGCCGACGGCGTCGATGCAGGCGTCCGGCCCGCGGCCCCCGGTGAGCTCCTGCAGTGCCTCGAGGACCGGCGTCTCGGCGTAGTTGACGACGTCGGTGGCCCCGGCCTTCGAGGCCGCCATGTCGAGGCGTTCGGGGAAGCGGTCGATCGCGATCACCCGCTCGGCTCCCAGCAGTCTCGCGCCGGCGATCGCGAACTGCCCGACCGGTCCCGCTCCCCACACCGCGACGACGTCACCGGGCGAGATGTCGCACATCTCCGCGCCCATGTACCCGGTGGGCAGGATGTCGGAGAGGAAGAGCACCTTCTCGTCGGGGATGTCGCTGGTGATCTTCAACGGACCGATGTCGGCGAACGGGACGCGGACGTACTCGGCCTGCCCACCGGCGTAGCCGCCCAGCATGTGCGAGTAGCCGAAGATCCCGCAGGGGGAGTGGCCCATGAACTTCTCGGCGATCCCGGCGTTGGGGTTGGAGTTCTCGCACACCGAGGTGAGCCCGCGCTCGCAGGCGTTGCACGCGCCGCACGCGATCGGGAAGGGGACGACGACCCGGTCACCCACGCTCAGGTTCGGCACGCCGCTCCCGGTCTCCACGACCTCGCCCATGAACTCGTGGCCGAGGATGTCGCCCTTGCGCATCGTCGGGACGTAGCCGTCGTAGAGGTGCAGGTCGGAGCCGCAGATCGCGGTCGAGGTGACCTTCACGATCGCATCGCGGGAGTTGAGGATCCGGGGGTCGGGGACGTCCAGGACCTCGACGCTGTTACGGCCGGTCCAGCAGTTCGCACGCACGGATGGGGTCCTCTCGCTCTGGTCAGCTCGACGGGGACAGCGGCTGCGCGGGGCGCTGGCGAAGCTGCCGGGACGCCGTGGTGCCCTCGGGGCTGCCGTCGCTGAGCACGACCTCGCCGGTCTCCAGCACCTGCTTGAAGCGGCGCAGGTCGTCGTGGATCTGCTGGTCGGGGCTCTCGCCGAACATCTTCGCGACCGTCGAGCCGAGCCGGCCGGCAGGCGGGCGGTACTCGATGGCGACGTGCACCTCGGTGCCGCGGTCCCCGGGAGCAGGCTGGAACCGGACCCGGCCCGTGGTGGCCACGGCCGAGCCTTCCACCGAGCGCCACGCGATCAGCTCCTCGGCGGTGTGGGCGGTGATCTCCGCCTCCCAGGTCACCTCGACGCCGGCAGGCGCCTTCGCCGTCCACCGCGACCGGTCCGAGCCCAGCAGGGTCACGTCCTCGAGATGGGCCATGAAGCGCGGCAGGTTCGTGAGGTCGTGCCAGTAGTCGAAGACCTCCCCGACCGGCCGGTTCACGGTGATCGCCGCCTGCACGGAGAGCTCGTCGGAGCGCAGGCCACCCCCGGTGGCGCGGCGTGCGGTCGCGACGTCGGCCGCGGCCACCCCGAGCACGGCCGCTGCGGCGGCGAGCGTGCGCGTGCGGCGGGCGGGATGGCGGGCCGCAACCGTGCCGAGCAGGGCGAGGTCCACGACGTCTCCGGCCACGCGGGCCCACAGCCAGGGGCCCGGCGCTGAGCTCGAACCGACGCCGAGGCCCGCCGCCAGCTCCCGGACCCCGCAGGCCCAGCGGGTGACGAGGCGGCTCGTCGGGCTGTCGTCGGCGCCGACGAGCTGCGCGACGGCGCCCGGTGCCCCTACCTGTGCACTGCCGAGTCCGAGGCTGAACAGGGCGAGCCCCGTCGCCCCCCGCCGGGTCCTGCCGTCGCTCGTCCTGCGGTCCACCGCGGTCCTCCTCGCGCAGCCCGGTCCGTCCGGCTGCCGTGTCCGGGGTACCCCGCTGCCGGTCGGTGACACCGCACGAGCGGGTGGGACTCCGCCCGGGGACGGTGGTCTGCTCAGGTGTCGTTCTCGCCGGGGTTCCAGTCGTTGGCGACCGCCATGTCGTGCTGCGCCCGGCTCATCTCGTCCCCGCTCATCCCCGCAGGGTCCTCCGGGTCGTTGCCTGCCCCCGCGGCGGGAAGGTCGGTGCGGGTGGGCGGGTCGTCGTCGGCCGGGGGTTCCGGGTCGGCCCACTCCTCGCGGTTGGACCCGCCGGGGCCCAGCTGTCCGGCCAGCTCATCGGCCAGTGCGTCGTCCTCGCGAGGGCTGTGCTTCGAGCTACCGCGTTCCATTGCCGTCCTTTCCGACGTCTGCGAGGGTCGCTGCGATACCTGCGGCCTTGCGCCGTCGCCGCGCCTTGCGTCGCCGCAGCCGGCTGATCAGCAGGTAGCTCAGCACGAGCGCGATCCCGGCCACGAGCCCCGGCCGGTCGCGGAGTGCGGCCTCCACGGTGGGCGCCTTCTCGGCGATCACCTCCCGCGCCTGGGTGACCTGCTCCTGCACCCGCGCCGTCGTCTCCTCGCGCTTCGCCCGTACGCGGGCGGGCACGTCGACGCGGTGGGCGAGCTCCTCGACCGTCTCACCGAGCTCGGCGCGCAGGGTGTCGAGCTCGTCGCGCAGCTCCTCCGGGCTGCGCTCGGCGCCAGAGGCCGCGGGTGTGCTGCGGGGCGCCGGGTCGGCCGGGTGGGAGCTGGTCATCGCTGCACCGCCTCCTTCACCGTGCGGACGTCGCGCTGGACGCTGTCCACGGCCTGCTCGGGGACGGGTGGGGTGGCGCCGCGCAGCTGGTTGCGGCCGAGCAGCGCGAGCACCCCGGCCACGATCAGCAGCACGACGCCGATCAGCAGAGCCGACAACCACAGCGGGAGCACGAGGGCCAACCCGGCGATCGCGGCCGCGATGAGGGCCGCGACGCCGTACAACGCCACGATCCCGCCTGCTCCGGCGAGCCCGGCACCCGCTCCGGCGCGCTTGCCCTTGGCGGTGAGCTCGGTGCGCGCCAGCTCGAGCTCGCCGCGGATCAGCTCGGAGAGCTGTGTCGACAACCGCTTGACGAGCTCGCCGGTCGGCACGTCGGCGGGGTCGACGGGGAGGGGCGTACTCCGGGGATCGGCGAGTCCGCCGGATTCGGCATCGCCGCTCTGCCCAACTGTCTGCGGGGTCATGCCGATGGCTACCCGCAGACGCAGCGGCCCTAACGCTGTGCGCCCCCCGCGTCACCCGGGCGCCACCGCGTTTCGGCATGCGGGTGAGGGGTATGTGCCTCCCTGTCCGCATACCGCGGATGTTCCTTTTCGCACAGATCGGAGGAGCCGATGTCCGGCTCAACCACCACCCCACGGACACGTCATCCGGTCCAGGTGGCCGCCTCGGTCGTCAGCGTGGTCTTCCTGCTGATCGGGGTGCTCGGCTTCATCCCCGGCGTGACCACGAACTACGACCAGCTCGGGTTCGCCGGGCACGGGTCCACGGCCTTGCTGCTCGGACTGTTCATGGTCTCGGTGCTGCACAACCTCGTGCACCTCGCGTTCGGAGTCGTCGGGCTGGGGATGGCCCGCACCGCCGCCGGAGCCCGGAACTACCTGGTCGGCGGCGGCATCGTCTATGCCGTCCTGTGGCTCTACGGCCTGCTGATCGACCACGGCAGCAGCGCGAACTTCGTGCCCGTGAACAACGCGGACAACTGGCTGCACCTCGTGCTCGCCGTCGCCATGATCGGGCTGGGCGTCGTGCTCGGGCGCGACCTCAGGGCCACCGCCAGGCGGTGACGGCGACGGCCGGGCCCGCGGCGACACGCCACGATCGTGCCCAGCACTGATCGGGTACACCGGGACAGGACGGCCGAAAACGGTTCGCCCTGGTGAGGCGGGGGGTTCCCGGGTCCGAGGCCGGACGGACGGCGGCGGAGGGTACGGGTGCGTCGTTCGCGGACCCCGCGACGGCGATACGGTCCACGGGTTACCCGCCTCCGGTCGTCGGGTCGCGAGCCCTGACCTGGAGGCGGAACGAGGTCGGGGCCGAGCGTGGAGAGCGAGGATCATGGATCAGGACGCCCCCGGGCACGTCGAGTTCGTGCACCGGAGCTGGCCTGCCGACCCGGAACAGCTGGTCATGATCCGACGTGAGCTGAGCAGCTGGCTCGCTCCGCTCGCGTTGACCGAGGACGAGGTCGCGGACGTCGTGCTCGCGGTGGACGAGGCGGCCGCCAACGCGGTGCGGCACGCCTACGGCCCCGACGAGTCCGGGGCGGTCGAGCTCACGCTGTGGACCGAGCCGGGCACGCTCAGCATCGAGGTGGTCGACCACGGGAGCTGGCGCCCGCCCGCCGGGGAGTCGGAGCAGGGGGGCCACGGCATTCCGCTGATGAACCGGATGTCGGAGTCGGTGCTCATCCACTTCGACGGCCGGGGGAGCCGGGTGCTACTGCGCCACCGCATCCCCCAGGCCGAGGTGTCGGTGTCCCAGCCTCCCGGGCTCTCGGTGTCCCAGCCTCCCGAGCTGCGGGTCGCCGAGCCCGACGGCTCGGGGACCGCCGGATCGGCGAGGCATCGGCTCCCGGACGAATCGACCCCCTGAACCCGTGACGTGCCCGGCCGGGCGGGGTACTCCCGGCTCATGGCCGCCGATGAGCCCCGTCGTGATCGTTCCGACTACGAACGAGGTCTGCCGGGGTACCACGACCCCACCTCCGGGATGGGCGGTGCGGCGCCCGCTCGGAGCGCGCTGACGCTGCGGGCCGTGCTCGCGGTGTTCGGGCTCGTCTTCGCCGGAGGGGCGGCGTGGCTGGGTTTCGCCGCCGGGCTGCCGGTGCTGGGGTGGGTGATGGTCGTGGTGGCCGTCATCGCCCTCGGTGACCTCGCAGTGGTCCTGTACCGCAAGCGCCGGGGGGAGCCCGGCTGACGCCGGCCCTACCGGCGCCCGGCGAGCAGCGTGTCGTCGAGGCGGTGCAACAGCTCCTCGGGGGAGTCGAAGACGTCCTTCGCCCCGGCCTCGCGCAGCTCGGCGGCGGAGAAGCCGCCGCTGCGCACGGCGTACCCCGGCGCGCCGAGCGCCTCGGCGGCGCGGAAGTCCCACACCGAGTCCCCGACCAGCACTCCGGCGGTCCCGTCCACGGCTCGCAGCGCCGCCTCCAGGAGGTCGGGCGCGGGCTTCGTGTGCTGCACGTCGGCCGAGCTGGTCCAGCCGTCGGCCAACGACTTCCCGTCGAACAGGCCGAGGTAGTGCTCGACCTGATCCGGTTTGCCCGAGCTCGCCAGCACGATCCGGAAGCCACGTTCGCGGACCGCGCCCAGGAGCTCCGCCACCCCCGCGAAGGGCTGCACCTCGTCCAGCATCGGCGCGAACTCCTCGGCCCACGCGTCGCGCAGCTCGTCGCCGAGCCGGGCCTCCACGTCGTCGGACGTGACGGCGCCGACGAGCTGGTCGCCGCCCATGCCGATCGCCCGGTGCAGCTGCCAGACCGGCACGGTGATCCCGTACCGGCGGAAGGCCCGGAACCAGGCGAGCGCGTGCTGGTAGTTGGTGTCGACGAGCGTGCCGTCGACGTCGAACACGGCGGTATCGAGATCCACGGGTGGCGGGTACCCGATGGCCCGGCGGCGGAAGCGCCGACGAGGGGGTGGGGTTGTCCGGTCAGCCCAGCGACGAGCTCGCGGCGCGCAGCTCGTCGAGGGCCTTCAGGAGGTAGGTGGCGAAGCCGTCCCCGGGCGCACGGTCGCCGTCGGACCATTCGGCGTACCCCCGCTTGAAGGCGAGGACGCCGAGCTCACTGGCGAGGGCGGCGGTCGGGTCGGGCACGCCGCGGGCGAGGAGGGCAGCGGTCATCGCGGCCGCGAGGCTGACGCTCTTGAGGGCGTCGCGCTCCTGAAGTTCGGCGCTGGCGGCGACGGCCGCCTTCAGCCGGGGGGCGATCTCGCGGCTCATCGGGCCCATCGCGGTCGATGCGCGCTCGAGGCCGGCGGCGACCGCCTCGAGGGGGCCGGCATCGGCGGGCGCCTCGGCGATGCCCTCGGCCAGCAGCCGGCTCAGGGTCTCCTGCCCGGCGACCAGCAGCTCACGTTTGTCGGGGAAGTGCCGGAAGAAGGTGCTCTTGGTGACCCCGGCGCGCTCGGCGATCTGCGCGACCGTGGTGGCGTCGTAGCCCTGCTCGGTGAACAGGTCGACCGCCGCCACGACGAGGCGTTCGCGTGCCCCCGGTTCCCACCGACCCATGGAGGCAGCATAGGTGATGGGACTGTGGTCCCATCATCCTGTTACGGTGATGGGACAAGAGTCCCATCACTTCGCGGGAGAGCCCATGAACGTCTTCATCACCGGCGGTACCGGTCTGATCGGATCCGCCGTCGTCGCCGAGCTTCTCGGGCACGGCCACACCGTCCTCGCACTCGCCCGCTCCGACGCCTCCGCGCAGGCCGCCTCGGCCGCGGGCGCCGAGGCGATTCGGGGAGGACTGGCCGATCTCGACGTCCTGCGCGCCGGCGTCGCCCAGGCCGACGGCGTGATCCACCTGGCTTTCGCGAACGACTTCAGCAGCGCCCGAGCCCTCGCGAACGCCGTCGCCGAGGAAAGCGCCGCCCTCACCACCCTCGGTGAGGCACTCGTCGGCAGCGGCCGTCCCTTCGTCGCCTGCTCGGGCACGCCCGCCGTGCCGGGCCGCGCCTCCACCGAGGCCGACCCGATTTCGGCCGAGGGCCCGGTCGGTGGTCGCGGTCGTGCCGTCAGGGGAGTCCTGGGCCTGGCCTCGCGCGGGGTCCGGAGCTCAGCCGTCCGCCTGCCACGGACCGTCCACAACGAGGGCGCGGGCGGGTTCGCCGGTGTGTTGACCGGGATCGCGCGTCAGAACGGAGTGTCCGGCTACCCGGGCGACGGCACCCAGCGCTGGCCTGCCGTGCACGCCCACGACGCCGCAGTCCTCTTCCGGCTCGCCCTGGAGCAGGCGGAAGCCGGCACCTCCTGGCATGCCGTGGGCGACGAGGGCGACCGGGTGCGTGACATCGCTGCCGTCATCGGCCGCCGGCTGGGCCTGCCCGTGGAGTCCGTGCCGGTGGAGACCTACGGCCCCCTCGGCGTCATCTTCGCGGCCGACCAGCCCTCGTCCAGCGCCCACACCCGGCAGGCCCTCGGCTGGGAGCCGAAGCACCCGAGCCTGCTGGAGGACCTGGAGAACATCCAGCCCTGACCGGCGGTCCGGGACACGGGTCCCCGACCCTGACCGCACTCACGTTCACGGGCGACTCGCGGACGGAAAGCGGGCGACTCGCGGGGTGGCCGGGTGTCAGGGGGCGGGGTGCGAGGTGAGGTAGCCGCCCATCCGCGTGAAGTACTCGGTGGCCGCGAGGTCCTGGCCGTCGTCGGTGCGGACCCGGTGGATCACCAGGCCCGGGTTGCGTCCGCGCCGCGCGTCGGCGCCTGACACCACCACGACCCCACCGGCACCGTCGCGGACGAAGATGCGTCCGGGCGTTCCGCCGTAGGGGGCGTCGGTGACGCCCGCGGCGAGCACCCGCAGCCGGGTGCTCCCGTGGAAGCAGTAGGCGTTGGGGTAGGGGTCCACCTGCGCGCGCACCAGGTTGGCGATGTCCCTCGCGGGCCAGCTCCAGTCGATCCGGTTGTCCTCGTCGCTGCGGCGGTGGAAGTAGCTCGCCCGGCTGCGGTCCTGCGGCTGCCAGTCGGTGCGCCCGGTGGCCAGCCGCTCCAGCCCGGCCACGGTGATCGGCCCGAACATGGCCAGGGTGCGTTCGAACAGGTCCACCACGGTGTCCTCGGCGCCGACCGGGGTGGCCCACTGCACGACGATGTCCCCGGCGTCGAAGTCGCCGTTCATCATGTGTGCGGTGACCCCGACCTCCGGCTCACCGTTGATCAGCGCCCAGTTCAGCGGCGCGAAGCCCGCGTAGGCGGGCAGCAACGCGTCGTGCACGTTGAGCGTGCCGAGCCGGGGGAGGGAGAACACGGCGGGCGAGAGCCACGTGCGCCAGTTGGCCACCACCATCGCGTCGGCGTGCGCGGCCCGCACCCGCTCGGCGACCTCCTCGTCGTCGGCGCGGTTGCGCACCAGCACCGGGATGGCGTGCTTGGCGGCCAGCTCGGCCACGGAGTCGTTGAAGATCGTCTCGTACGGGTTGTCGCTCTCCGGGTGCGTGACGACCAGCGGGACGTCGTGCCCGGCCGCAAGCACCGCGTCCAACGTCCGGTGGCCCCACGTCATGTAGCCGAACACGACGACGCGCATCCAGCGCTCCCTCCCTGCGACAGGTGATCGGGAGGAGGATAACGGAAGGTTAGGTATGCCTGTCCAATGTTGCCGGTGGGCGAGGGCCCGGCCTTACTCGGAGCTGCAGGCGGAGGCGCCCGTGCCGAGCACCAGGGTGCCGATGACGCCGAGCGGGTCGTGCTCGCGCGGGTCCGGGGTGGGCACCCACCGCCCGTCGACCACGCCGTACGTCCAGCGGGCGCCCCGCGTCGTGAGCTGCTGCAGCGCCGCCACCAGCCGGTCCACGTGCTCCGCCGTGGTGCTGATCCCGATGCTCGCGCGCAGCGCCTCACCGCTCTCCCCGCAGAGCTTGAGCAGCAGGGGGTGGGCGCAGAAGCGCCCGTCGCGGACGCCGATCCCGTGCTCGGCGGACAGGTAGGCGGCCACCAGGCCGGCGGGCCGGTCCGGGAGGGTGAAGCTGTGGACGGCGACCCGGTCGGTGCTGTCGGGCCAGATCCGCAGCGTCCGCAGGCCGGGCACCGTGGCCAGCCCGGCCGCGAGGCGGTCCGACAGGGCCTTCTCGTGCGCGTGGGCGGCCCCGTCGAGCAGCGGTGCGAGCGTGCGGCAGGCCTGCGCGAGCGCCGCCGCCCCGACCACGTTGGGCGTGCCGCCCTCGTGGCGGTGGGGCGCGGCCGCCCAGACCGTGCGGTCGATCCGTACCTCCCGCACCGCGCCGCCTCCCGCGAGGTACGGGGTGCCCTCGTCGAGCCAGTCGCGCCTGCCGACGATCGCGCCCGCGCCGTAGGGCGCGTAGAGCTTGTGGCCCGACAGCGCCACGTAGTCGATGCCGGTGGCCGCGAGGTCGACGCGCCGGTGCGGTGCGAGCTGGGCCGCGTCCACCACGACCCGGGCGCCCGCCCGGTGCGCGATGTCGACGAGCCGCTCCAGCGGCAGCGTCTCACCGGTCACGTTGGAGGCTCCGGTGACGGCCAGCAGCGCCACCGGTGCCGACGCCAGCGCGGCCTCGAGGTCGGCGAGGGTCTGCTCCACCGTCTCGGCGACCCGCAGCACGCGGTGGGCACCCACCTGCCACGGCAGCTGGTTCGCGTGGTGCTCCACGTCCAGGCAGAGGACCGGGCCCGGGACGCAGCCGGCGAGCAGGTTCAGCGCGTCGGTGGTGTTGCGTGTGAACACCACCACGTCGTCGCTGCGCGCCCCGACGAACTCGCCGACGGTGACGCGCGCCGACTCCAGCAGCGCGGTGCTCACCTGGGACGCGTAACCGGCGCCGCGGTGCACCGACGCGTAGTACGGCAACAGTTCGGCGACGTGGGCCGCCACGGACTGCAGTGCCGGCGCGCTGGCGGCCAGGTCGAGGTTCGCGTAGGCGATGCTCCCCCCGGTGACCAGCGGCACCTGGAGGTCGGCGCCCACCACGCCGGGCAGGTCGGCGGCGCGGGCGGCAGCGGAACGGGCGAGTACGAGCGTCACAGCGGTCTCCTGGGAAGGGGACCCGCACCGGATGCGGATCCGCGCTTGCCACCGGGCACCCCGCCCGACGGCCTGGTCGTCACCCGGAGCACCCCGCCGCGGAGGAGGGTTGCCGGCCAGCGAGCCGGGGCTTGACGCTGGCGCTCATGACCTGGTGTGGACGTTACGACGGCCGCCGAGCGATCGTCAAGTTGCCCCTCCCGGCAGCCCGCCGCCGCCGGCGGCGCCACCGATCGAGGGCGGCAACGCGGTCACCCAGAGGTCGCCGGATCGACACGGTCGTCCGAGCTCTTCGTGAGACAACCTGCAGCTTCCGTCCGGAGCCGCTTCCACAAGGCTTTGACGTGCGAAGACTCCGTGGTGACCGATCCGATCGCCACCCGGATGGCGTAGCGTCCGTCGACGACGATGTGGGTGAGAAAGGCGGTGCCCGAGGCGTTGACGCGCTCGAGCACCGTGCGGGTCGCGTTGTCGTCGGCCTCCGGTCCGGCGCCGGTGACGACCCGCAGGCACACCAGGGAGAGCGATGGTTCCGCGGCAAGGGTGAAGCCGGGGTCGGCGCGCACCAGTCCGGCCAGCTCGTCGGCGAGCGCCACATGGGAGCGGATGTGCTCACGCAGCCCCGAGAGCCCGTGGCCGTGCACGACGGCCCACAGCTTGAGCGCACGGAACCGGCGCCCGAGCGGCACCTGCCAGTCCCGGTAGTCCACGACCGCGCCGGACTGGGTCGCCGCGTTGCGCAGGTACTCCGGGGTGATCGAGAGTGCGGCCGGGAGAACAGCGGCGTCACGCACCCACAGCAGCGAGGCGTCGAACGCCGTGAGCAGCCACTTGTGGGCGTCGGTGCAGAACGAGTCGACGAGCTCGACGCCGTCGAGCAGGTGGCGGTGCTCGGGACACAGCGCCGCCACGCCCGCCCATGCGGCGTCGACGTGCACCCAGGCCCCTTGCCCGGCAGCGGCACGCGCGATCTCCCGCACGGGGTCGACCGCGCCCGTGCCCGTGGTGCCGACCGTGGCGCAGACCAGCACCGGTCGGAGCCCGGCGTCGGCGTCGGCGCGCATCGCGTCGGCCAGCGCGGTGGGCGACATCGCGAGCGAGCCGGGGGAGGGCTCGACGATCCGCAGCGCCCGCGCCCCGAGCCCGGCCACACGCACGGCCTTGGCGAGCGAGGAGTGCGTCTCGGCGGTGACGTACACCCGCTCGGTGCCGTCGACGCCCCGCTCCTGCCACTCGGGGGAGCTGCGGTTCAGGGCGGCCAGCAGCGCCACCAGCGCGGCGGAGGACGCCGAGTCCTGGATCGAGCCGCCTCCGCCTCCCGTGAAGGCGAACTCCGGGCCCAACCCGAGCGCAGCGGCCAGCCCGTCCAGCAGTACCTGCTCGACCTCGGTGGCCGCCGGCGACGTCGTCCACAACATCCCCTGTGCGCCGAGGCCACCCGAGAGCATGTCGCCGAACAGCGAGTGCAGCGACGCGTTGGCCGGGAAGTAGCCGAAGAAGCCGGGATGCTGCCAGTGCGTGCTCGCCGGCACCACCACCCGGTCGACCTCGTCCAGAAGGGCCGTCAGCGGCCGCGGCTCCTCCGGCAGCCCGGGCGACAGCAGCGTTGCCGACAGCTGCTCGCGCACCCGCCCGGGCTCGACGTCGGGTCGCACGGGCAGGTCTGCGAGGCCTGCCCGGTACTGCGCGATCCAGTCGACGACCGCGTAGCCGAGCCTGCGGAACTCCTCGGGGTCGAGGTCGGACATCAGAAGCGCTCCCGCATCCATCCGGAGACGAGGTCGAGCACCTCCGGTGAGACCGTCGTCTCGATCGTCGAGTACTCGGTGATCGCGCCGGTGGCGGCGGGCTGCATGAGGTGGTTCAGCGCCGGGAACGTGCGGATCGTCGTGTCGGGGTCGCCGGCGAGCAGCGTCCGCAGTGCCGGCTCGCTCTGTGTGGGCGGCACCTGGAGGTCCTTGCCGCCGTAGAACGCGAGCACCGGAACCCGCAGCGCCCGCAGCGCGGGGGCCGGGTCGTAGGTGAGGACGGCGCGGTACGCCGGGGTGGCCGGCAGCTGCGCCTCGGTCTCCTCCGGTGTCGGGCGCTGGTCCTCCGGCAGAGCGGCGGTCTGCGCGGCGACCCGGTCCCGGGCGAGCTGCCGGGCCCCGTCGTAGTTCCCGGCCCGCAGCATCCCGCTGAGCTTGCGCACGTAGTCGATCTGGGCCTGGACCTGCTCCGGCGGAGCGCCCGCCTGCTGGAAGAGCAGGCGGTTCTGCAGGACGAGCACCTCCTCGCCCGAGACGGCGGGGGCCGCCATCAGCATGACGAACGCCACACCGGCGCCCGGTTGCTGTGCCACCAGCGGGGCGAGGTAGCCGCCCTCGCTGTGCCCGAACAGCCCGATCCGCGTGGGATCGATCTCGGGGCGGCTGCGCAGGAACGCGAGCCCGGCGAGCGCGTCGCCGGTCAGGTCGTCGTAGCTCGCCTGCTGCAGATCGCCGGTCGAGCCCCCCACGCCGCGGTCGTCCACCCGCAGCACGGCGTACCCGGCGCGCGTGAGCGTGTCGGCGAGCAGCAGGAACGGCTTGTGTCCCGCGATGGTCTCGTCGCGGTCCTGCGCGCCGCTCCCGGTGATCATCAGGACGGCGGTGAAGGGTCCGCCGGTCGACGGGAGGGTGAGCGTCCCGGCCATGGTCAGGTTGCCGCTCGGGTACGTCACCTCCTCGCTGCGGTAGGGGAACGGCGGCTTCGGCTCCTGCGGCCGCCCCGGCGTGGGCAGCGCGCCGCGGGACAGCGTGAACGGGACGGTCTGGCCGCCCTGGCTGTAGCTGCCGGTGATCGTCCCCGCGTCGCTCAGGGTGCCGTCGAACGTGGCCCCGCCCGGGACGTCGGGCAGCCGGAACGTGACCGCCTGACCGTCGAGCCGCACGTCGTGCAGCGCCAGCGCGCGCAGGCCCTGGGCGGGGAGGTCGAAGGTGCCACCGTCGCCTGCCAGGCTCACCCCGAAGTCCAGCGGCGTCCCCGGGGTCTGGATGCTGCCGTGCCAGTCGCCGCTGATGTCCGGCGGTGCCTCCGCCGCGGGCGCGGAACATGCGGCGAGGAACAGCACCGCGATGAGCCCGAAGATCGTCCGTCGCATCCGCACACCGTAGTGACGGCCCGGACCACCGGATTCATCGGCGCGGGAGGCGCCGACGGGACGGCCGGGAGCGACCCGGCGAAACACCTGGAGTGACCGTTCTCACCGCGTTTCGTGCAGCGCGAGCGCGCGTGACGGACCATGGTCTGTCGGTGAGCACGGAGACGCGCCCCGGCGTGGGGGAGCGGAGCCGGCTGCGGTTGCTGCAGCTGGCCGCCTTGACCAGCACCGTCGACCGTTTCGCCATCGCCCCCCTCCTCGTGGTGATCGGTCTCGACCTGAAAGCGCCGCTGTCGGCCGTTGCCGCGGTCGCGAGTGCGTACTTCCTGGCCTACGGCCTCATGCAGCCCGTGTGGGGGATGATCAGCGACCGCGTCGGGCGGGTGCGGGTGATGCGCCTGTCGCTGCTCGGCGCGGCACTCGCGGGCGTCGGCTCGATGCTCGCCCCCAACCTCCTGGTCCTCGGTCTGACGCGCACGCTCGCCGGTGGCTGCTTCGCCGCGCTCATCCCGGCCACCCTCGTGTACGTCGGTGACATGTGGCCGGCCGCCGTGCGCCAGCGCCCCCTGTCGGACGTCCTGGCCGCGTCCTCGCTGGGTATCGCCGTCGCGACCGCGGGCGCGGGACTGCTCGCCGACCTGCTCCACTGGCGGGCGGTGCCGGCCGTGACGGGCGTGGCCGCCGCCCTGCTCTGGGTCGCGCTGGCCCGGCTCCCGGAGCCCGACCGCGAACCCTCCACCGGCAACCCGCTGCGCTCGGTGGCCAGGGTGCTGCGCAACCGGTGGGCGCTGGTGGTCTTCGCACTGGTGTTCGTCGAGGGCATCGTGGTTCTCGGCGTCCTCACCTACCTGGCGCCCGCCGTGCAGGCCCTCGGGTCCTCGGCCGCGCTGGCCGGGCTGGTGGCGGCGTCGTTCGGGGTCGGGGCGCTCGCGTGGTCGCGCCTGGTGCGCTCGCTCGTCGGACGCTCGTCGGCGGGCGGGCTCGCCACCATCGGAGGCGCCCTGCTGGTGGCCGGCTGGGCCGTCCCCGCCGTCGCGGTCAACATCGCGACGGTGACGGTCGCCGGGCTGCTGCTGGGTGGGTCGTGGGCGTTCCTGCACACCACGCTGCAGAGCTGGGCCACCGAGGTGGTGCCCACGGAACGGGCCACGGCCGTGGCCCTCTTCGCCGCACTCCTGTTCCTCGGGAGCTCGGCCGGCACCGCCGCCGTCGGTCCGCTGGCCGACTCGGGGGCGTTCGGGACGGCGTTCCGGCTGGCACTGGTGGTGGCGGTGCCGCTCGCGCTGGCGGCCGCGCTCGCCCGCACCCGCTACGGCAC